>DAIOEQ010000021.1:10715-14835 GCA_036746215.1 Prevotella sp. | reverse complement strand
GTGGCAGATGACTACCAGGCCGCAGGCAAGTCCATCAGTTCGACCAACAGTTTCGACATTGCGACCGACAAGGTGGAGGCCGTCATCGATCTTTCCACGTGCAAGAACAGCAAAGAGAACATCCTCTCCATCGGACGGGCCATCGGCAAATGGCTGGGCTTCAATCTGCACTTCTATTATACTGCAAGCAGCAGCGAACTGGAGATGGACTACACGGACGAGAGCAAGTTTGAACAATCCTACCGCAAGACCATCACCATCAAAGACAAAACCGATCCCCTCTACATCACGATGAGCAAGGACGGTGTGGATGTCACCAACAGCGAGGCCAACGTCACCACGCTCTTCTCGGGGCTCGGCATCTCCCTCGACCACGGCCCGGGCAATCTCATCGAGGTGGGCAGCAAGGAAGGCACGACGCGCAGCAACGCCACCTACAAGAGGGTGACCGTGGGCGGCGAAGACCTGACCGACACGTTCAACAGCCAGAAAAAGGCGGGGTTCGTCGAAAGCCGCGTCATCGACATCAACGCCGACGAGGTGAGCGCCGAGATCGACCTCAGCACCTGCACTGGAACCGACGAGAACATCCTCTCACTGGGCAAGCAGATTGACAAGTGGTCGGTGGGCTCGTGGAGCAAAGACCAGCAAGACTCCATCGGGCGCATCCACCTTTATTACACAGCCTCAGAGAGCCTGCTCAAGGCTTACTATGTGGGCCGTGGCCAACAGGAGCTCATCAACTTGACGGTGGACAAGGCCACTCCGCTCACGGTGACATTCTCCAAGGCCAAGGCGCTCTCCATCAATGGCGTACCCTACTTCAAGAGAATCGAAATTCCCTACGAAGCAGGCCACGAGGGCGACATTGTCCGCTTCAAGAACGTCAAGAACAACATGCCCGAGACGGATAAAGACGGCAACTACATCATCGACGAAGTCAACGGGCACGGCATCCAGCGCGTCTACACCAACTACATCTACGCCAACGAGAGCAGAAGCGAGAATCGCCAGACCTACTTCATCTCTTCGAGCTTCAACAAGCCCACGGACGCCACGGTGGCCGAGGGCAACTACCTTGCCTACACCAACCTCCAGAGTGACAAAGGCGACTACAACAGTGGTGTGTATGGTGACCGCCGCATCTTCGAGATGTCTGACATGAACAGCCCGCAGGTGTCGGAGTGGTCCATCGATGCCGTGGAAGACCCGAGCGGCCGGGGGCAGAAGCTCTACACCCTGTCGCTCAGCATGCCCTACGATGCCGAGACCTCCACGGGTACCAGTCTCTCCGACAAGAAGCAGTTTTACCTGGCGCCCACACAGAAGTATGTGTATGGCCCAACGGGCAACAAGTGGTATGACAGCGACACGGGCGAGACGGGCTCGTTCAGCAACGCCTCCGAACAGCAAGACGTGGAGCTGACCAGCAAGCTCAGCGAATCCTGCTACTGGAAGGTCATCTCGCTCTACGACTATTACCAAGTGATGAAGCGGTCCGACAGCGAGCTGACCGACCAGATTGACGCCTCGTTCCTCATCGCCGACGCCAATTTCGCGCGAGAGAACGACGACCTCAAGAGTTGGTCGAGCGACATAGACGCCAACCATCTTCGCATCGGATATGACGGCTACTACAAGACCTCGCCACAAGACAAGGACTACATCAACACCGGCGGAAAGGACAAGCGCTACAACCACGCGCGCTACATGGCCGTCAACATCTACAACGGCGGGCGCGGACGGTTCAGCCAGACGCTGAAAGTGTTCACCACGGGATGGTATGTGGTCCACTGCAAGGGCCTGACCAACGTGGGCGCCAAGCTCTTCGTGGAGCACGGCAACAGCCGCAACACCAAGGTGCTGACGCAGATCTCCACCGACGACCTCGCGCAGCTGCGCACCACAAACGGCAAATGGCCCATGGACAGCAACATGCCCATCTACAACTCATCGGTCTGGATGAACGATCCCTACCGCAAGGACGCCAACCCGCAGAAGTATGACAACCAGGTGCTGCTCTACATCGATGACGTGAGCTATGAGAAGCCCGGCGAGTTGACCATCGGCGTGGAGTTGACCGACGATGACGCAAAAACTGCCGTAGCCACCGCCGAGGTGAGCTCGGCCGACGAATGGACCGTGTTTGACGACTTCCGAATACAGTTCGGCGGTGCCAGCGACAGCAAGAGCTCCTTCCTCATCCTCGATGAGGACAAGACCTCGCTCGACTACATCGACGCGGGCCTAAACGCCTACAAAGGCAAGTCGCTGCTGCTGCACCGCACGTTCTCGCTCCGCAAGTGGAACACGTTCATCCTGCCAGTCAGCCTCACCAAGGCGCAGTTTGGCGGTGCCTTCGGCGAGGACAGCCGCTTGGCCCAGCTGAGCGACCTGACACCCACGCGGGTCAACTTCAAGTCGGTAGACATCCAGAACGCGGCCGCCAACGACGTGGTGCTCCGCGCCGGCGAGCCCTACATCTGGCCCACCAAGGATGCCGGCACCATGGACGCCGACATGGCCACACAGAAGATCTACACCTGGAAGTCGAACGGCGCCGAATACGAAGAGGTCACCGTGGGCATGCCCTACTACACCATCCTCGGCGTGACGCTGGGTGGCCCCACGACCAAGGGCGACAACGATGTGGAGCACTACAACTTCACCCAGCTGACCGACTACTACACCGACAACGTCTACGTGAAGGCGAGCCAGGGCGTGGACGGCGACGGACGCGGCACCATGCTGATGAAAGGCACCTACTGCAAGAACTTCGAGGGCACCCAGATCATCGAGGGCCACGCCTCGCTCAACCTCACGGGCAACGCCTATGCCTATGTGATGAAAGACAACATCATGAAGGGCCTGCCCCAAGGCCAGCCTTATGGCACGAAGGGCCTGCGTTGCTGGTTTGAGTACCGGGAGGACAGCCAGAGCAAGGGCACGCCGAAGGTCTACATCGACGGTATCGGCGACGAGGTGACCAGCATCGACGATGTGGACACTGACAACCCCATGACAGTGCCGGCTGGGCGCTATGCCACAGGTGTCTACAACCTCAACGGACAGATGATGCGGCAAGGCAGCGACGCGACAGGCTTGCCTGGCGGCATCTATATTGTGAACGGAAAGAAAATCATGGTTAGAAACAATAAGTGATGAGCAATATGAAGAAGACATACGTAGTCCCCACAGTGGAGCTGATCGTGATACGTGATTCCTTGATGAAGAATTTCCCTTCCGGATGGCATGTCGATGGCAATGACAAGAAGGAGGGCGATGTGGAGGATCCAGACGAGGAGCCTGGTGGAACTGGCGGACTGGTCTGGGGCGACAACGACTAAGTCCATCAGCGACACGCTCTTGCGCCCACTTGCGGGGCGCAAGAGAGACAATAGGACACGACGAGAAGAGGCGAATGGCTCTCGGGAACACCTCCCGAAGGTCATCCGCCTCTTTTTCATGAGTTTCTGGAAACAGGTAACCATGTGGGCGACTTACCCCCACACTTCCCCGGCTATCTCGCGCACCAGGTCAATCTTGGCCCACTGCTGCTCCTCGGTGAGCTTGTTGCCTATCTCACAGGAGGCGAAGCCACACTGCGGACTCAGGCTCAGGCGGTCGAGAGGCACGCGCTTGGCCGCCTCGCGGATGCGGGCGATGACTGTGGCCTTGTCTTCCAGCACAGCCGACTTGGTGGTGACGAGGCCCAGTACCACGCGCTTCTGGCCCGACACCTCACTGAGCGGTTCGAAGCCTCCCGAGCGCTCATCATCATACTCCAAGTAATAGCTGTCCACGTTCTCTCGGCCGAAGAGGTAGGGCGCCACAGGGTCGTAGGCGCCCTTGGTGGCATAGCAAGAGTGGTAGTTGCCACGGCAGACGTGGGTGTTGATGGTGAGTCCGTCGGGCTTGCCCGCGATGGCGAGGTTGTTCACCGAGAGGTATTGCAGGGCCTCGTGCTCCAGGGTGAAGCCCGTGCCGGCCATCGACTTCCAGAAGTCGTCGTCGACAATCATGCCCCAGGTGCAGTCGTCGAGCTGCACGGTGCGGCAACCCGCGGCATAAATCTCCCGGAAGAAGGTGGCGTAGGCCTTGGCGATGCAATCGTGGATCT
>DAIOEQ010000021.1:6504-10705 GCA_036746215.1 Prevotella sp. | reverse complement strand
GATGTCCTGGATGAGTTCTTGGGTGTTGGGGTAGAACGCACGTGTGTTCTTGGCGTTGTCGCCACGGAACAGTTCCGCCAGAAACTGTGCCGGGGCGGGCACGGTCTGCTTGGCCTCCACGCCATCTTCCTCAAACTGCTTCACGAAACGGTAGTCACGGATGAAGGGGTGGTTCTCGCCCGTGATCTTGCCAGTGAGGCGCAGGGAGCCCTTCGTGGTCTCCTCGCCGTGAAACTGGTAGCCGTGGTCGAGCTCGATGTGCTCCACTCCGCCAAAGCCCCACATGAAGTCGAGATGCCAGTAGCTGCGGCGGAACTCGCCGTCGGTGATGTAGTGCAGACCATGGGCCTTCTGCTTTCTCACCACGTCCTCGATGAGGCGGTCCTCGACGGCGCGCAACTCGGTGGCCGTAAGCTTGCCCTCGGCAAACAGGGCGCGTGCCTCCTTCAACTCGGCCGGGCGCAAGTAGCTGCCCACGGCATCAAAATGCTGATTTCTCTTACTCATACGTCTTGTCTTTTTTGTTTGTTGTCTTGTTTTCGGCAGCAAAGTTAATGGATTGCGTTTTCCTTGCCAAATTTCCTCCGTTATTCGGAAATATTTCCTAACTTTGCGACATTATCGGCATTTTCACAGAATATTATTCTGCGTTTCCGCTGTACATTAGCACATCAACCATCCTATAACGCGAACAAAATGGCAAACCAAGAGACCCTCGACGAAACAGACGTGAAGCTCCTCAAGCTGTTGCAGCAAAACTCACACATGACCGTGAAGGAGCTTGCGGCACGCGTGCACCTGTCGCCCTCACCCACCTTCGAACGACAGAAACGCCTGGAACGCGAAGGCTATATAACAAGGTACACGGCGGTGGTGGACCACCACAAGATGGGACACAACGTCATCGTGCTCTGCAACATACGTCTGAAGCAGCACACCCATGAGCTCATCCAGCAGTTTATGGACACCGTGCAGACCATTGACCAGATCACCGAGTGCTACAACACCACGGGCGACTACGACTTCCAAATCAAGGTCTTCGCCCACGACATGAAAGACTACCAGGACTTCATGCTCAACACCCTCGGCAACATCGACTGCATCGGAAGCCTCCACAGCATCATCGTCATCGGCGAGATCAAGGACTCCCACTGCATTCCCGTCAACCGCTGCCTGCTGAAGAAGTGAGGCTCGTCCTGATAAAAAGTATAACCTTGCATCCACATGTAACCCCACGAAATAACATGCGATTCATCCATGAGAGTCAGTTTTCTGCAACGCCTGTTTGACATGGTGGCGCGCCGCCGCTGCTGCATCTGCCAGCGTCCTCTCGCCGTCGAGGAGCAGTTTGTCTGCGCCTCCTGCAATCTTGGCCTGCCACGCACCGACCACCTGGCTCATCCCTACGACAATGTCATGGCGCAGGTCTATTGGGGCCGTGTGCGCTGTGTGGGCCGCGCCGCGGCTTTCATCTATCATTATTCGCATGCCGAGTCGGCCCGTCCCCTCTACCAACTCAAGTACTTCTCGCGTCCTGAGGTGGGTGTCTATTTCGGCCAGCTTTTCGGCCAGGAGATGATGGCGAGCGGTTTTGCCGAGGGCATAGACCTCATCGTTCCCGTGCCGCTGGCGCCTCGCCGCATCCGTGAGCGAGGCTATAACCAGAGCCTCATGCTGGCGCGTGGCCTGGCGGCGGTCACAGGCATTGCCGTGGACGACACATCAGTGGTGCGCACTCAGTTTGAGGAGAGTCAGACACGCCGCGACCGCTGGCGTCGCTATGACAACGTGAAAGACGCTTTTGTACTTCGCCGTGCCGACCACCTGGCGGGCAAGCACATCCTGCTCGTCGATGATGTGGTCACCACGGGAGCCACCTCTTGCGCCTGTGCCCATGTGATGGAGCAGGCATGCCCCGCCAGCATCAGCTTCGCCAGCCTGGCGTTCGTCGACCACGACCGCTGAAAAAAGACAGTCTTTCGCTTTGTGTTTTCAGCGGTTTGCCTTACCTTTGCAAGGACATGACCACATATTCACTTCTTTGGCAGCGGTTGCTGCCGCTCTATGATTCAGATGAGGCGCAGAGCATTGTCCGTTGGGTGCTCGACGCTCTCTTTGGCCTGTCGTTGACCGACATTGTCTGTGGCAGGGTGGGGGAGCTGACTGGCGCTGACGCCGACCGGCTGGAAGGTTTGATGCTCCGGCTGGAGCAAGGCGAGCCCGTGCAGTATGTCGTGGGCGAGGCACCATTTTGCGGTCGCACGTTTCATGTGGAGCCAGGCGTGCTCATCCCCCGACCGGAGACCGAGGAGCTTTGTCGCCATATCGTGGCGGCCAACAGTCAGCCTTATTGCGCGCTGCAGCCCCCTTGTCCCCTCACGGTGCTTGATGTGGGGACGGGCAGCGGATGCATAGCCTGCACCTTGGCCCTCGACCTCTCCCCCGTGAGGGTGAGCGCCTGGGACCTCTCGCCCGACGCCCTGCTCGTGGCCCGCGGCAACGCCCACCGGCTACAGGCTGAGGTCAACTTCGCGTGCCGCGACGCGTTGCTCGCCGCCCGTGAGGCGAAGGCCCACGGTGAGGACGGGCTGTGGGACATCATCGTCTCCAACCCCCCTTATATCACCGAGCGGGAGCGGGACGGCATGCGCCCCAACGTGCTCCAGCACGAACCGCACATGGCGCTCTTTGTGCCCGACGACGACCCGCTCCGTTTCTATCGCGCCATCGCGCAGTATGCCAGCCAGGCCCTGCGGCAGGAGGGACAACTGTGGTTTGAGATCAATCCGCTGTTTGCCACTCCACTCGAACGCATGCTGGTCGAGCTGGGCTTCACACAAGTGGCCATCCTCGATGATGCCTTTGGCCGCAAGCGCTTCGCCAAGGCCCTGCGACCCAGTGACCAATAATACACTATCACACAACCCATAACTTTAACATGGAACACAAGAAAACTGTCAGTGAGGAGAGAGCCCTGGCCAACTTGGCCAACCTCTGCTCCAAGGCCGAGCACTGCGCAGGCGAGATGACCGACAAGATGCGGCGCTGGGGGCTCTCCGACGATGCCCAGCAACGCATCCTCGACTACCTCACAACCCATCACTTCATCGATGAGGACCGTTATTGCCAGGCGTTTGTCGAGGATAAGGTAAAGTTTGACGGTTGGGGCCGCCGCAAGATAGAGCAGGCCCTCTTCGCCAAGCGTGTCGGCCGGGAGGCCATGGCTCGCGCCCTTGACAGCGTTCCCGACGACGATTACCTCTCCGTCCTGCGCCCCTTGCTCCACGCCAAGTGGCCCACCATCAAGGCACGCACCGACTATGAGCGCAGCATGAAGCTCATCAAGTATGCCATGGGACGAGGCTTCGAGCTGCGTCTCATCCGCCAATGCGTCGACGACATGGCCGACACAACCGACATCGACGAAGAACTGTAACCTTCTTTATTGCCATCAACCACAAGGGTGAAGAATTGTTTAAGGTGATGGCTTTGCTCGAAGGCTGCCCGGATTTCATCGGTGAGGGCATGTTTCGGATTGTCAGTGGCCCAGACGACAAGGTCGGCTATGCCGATACGCTTGGCAACATCGTCATCAAACCGCAGTTTGCCTACGGCCATCCATTCAGGTATGGGCGCGCCAAGGTGACGATGAAAGGCGCATGGGATAAGAGCAATCCAGAGATGTGGACATGGAAGAGTGACGATTGGTTCTACATTGACCGTAGCGGCAATAGGATAGGATACGTGGACAACACGGCCAACAGAAAAGAATACAGAGCAAAATAGATCACCTAAAGGTCAGAGGGAGCGCACCTCCAGGTTGACGTGGAGCATCGCTCCCATCACACGTAATAGTTTCATCTTGTCCTTTGTCATGTTGGGCACGATGATCCAGCGCTGGCTGTCCACCTGCACCTGGTTGTTAAACTGCTTCGTAGCTGTCATCAGCGGGTTGCCGCCCCATGTCAGGCCCTTGCGCCAGAGCTCGTTCACGCCCAGCGTTCTCACCACCGCGAGGAAGGTGTCGACCATACTGTTGCAGGCGAAGCATCGTCCGTCGGGGAACTTCACCAGCAGTTTGCCTCTCGTCAAGGTCCGCTTCTCCTTGCCAGGGGAGACACAAGCCTCGAAGTCGCCAAGCTCCACTTTGAGACCCAACGCCAATTGGTCGTTGACGGCCTTCAGAAGCATGAACTTCCCC
>DAIOEQ010000021.1:5887-6494 GCA_036746215.1 Prevotella sp. | reverse complement strand
CCGCCGTACTGGTCAGCGTGTTCACATACCAACCATCGCAGACGAGGCGCATGTATGACTCGTATTTTGGATACACCTCCCTTGACAGCAGGGGCAGGTGGCATAGTTTCAGTTTGATTCTCGACAGTGCGTCCGTCCCCAGCTCCTTTAGGGTGGCAACCATAGTGTCGGTGACGCTCATGTAACAGAGCATCTTCCCGTCTGGGAATGTCACCCGGACGCGTTGCCGTTTCGCCCTCATTCGTTTGTCTTCATCCATGTCGATTGTTCGTGTTTCGTTAGAATAATGGACAAAGATAGCAAAAACATCTTGCCGGAGCAAGTGTTCATCCTATTATTTTTGTGACGCTGAAAATCAGCGTGAAGACATGAAGTGGAGCCACCTTACGTGCCAATAATGTGCGACACGTAGGGTGAGATGGGTTATTAGAGTTAGCTAAGTTTAAATGTTTTTAACAGGAAAAGTTTTGTAAGAATGAAAACGTTCCCTAATTTTGCAACTAACTCAGTTAGCCCCTTTGTAAGGGTGAGTGGGTTATTTACTGGTAAAAGGCGTTTACGGAACGTTATCTTTGAGTCTCAAATCTCGCAAATTTGAACACACTCA
>DAIOEQ010000021.1:0-5868 GCA_036746215.1 Prevotella sp. | reverse complement strand
GTCTACGTAGGGTGTATTATACCTGATGCATTGGGGCATATTGTCATTTCCAAGAGTGATGATATTGTCCTTGCGTCACATTTTATAATGCGTCATGACGTGGGCTATCTGTGTTGTCTATCCTTTGAGTGTAGGCAATGCGAGAGCCTGAGACTTGGGATGGACGAGAAGTAGAGACTCCCACGTCTTTTTAGTATCTACACCTATGAGAATTTATTGACCGCCTATTTTGGGGAGCTCTGTAAGGCACAATAGCTTGAATGTTATGAGGAAAGCATTATTGATTTTCTTCGCAGCAGTAGGAAGTTTGACCATGGCCTTTGCTGGTCAGTCCAATGTAGAAACGCGCGAGCCTGTGAAGTCTGAGTTGAAAGTTATTCAGGTCAGTTGTTGCCCGTATTGCTCCAGCGAGAACCATCAGGTACCGTTGAGCCCACAGTCCAAAAAACGCAAGAAGTTTGGCCCGGAGAAATGCGGCCAGTGTGATGGCTATGGTCGTGTTAGCGATGTGACGGCAGATGGAAAAGTGAAACCCAGAGCTCGTAAATGCGATGTCTGTGAAGGTACAGGCGGAAAGCCCCATTGTTTTATAGACCGTTGGAAGCATTGTGGCCAATGCCGCCGAGATTTTGATTTTGAAACAACTCAGATCTATTGATAAGCGCAAGTAGGCGTTCGCGGTTACCTTCTGTTCTCTTTTCGTCCGTGTGCTTAGCTGATGGCCAGGAATCCATGGGTCACATAGTTGGCCCGCGTTGGGCGTATGGGCGAACAGTGAACATAAAGGCTTTGGATGGTTTTCAAACGTCAACCACTTTCGTATAACTTGCGATTAAGCGTGAAACATCTATTCATGTTATTAGTCACAGAAAGATTATGGACAATAATGAACTAAAGACAAGAAGGGAGTTCTTTAGGAAGGTGGTTAGTGTCGCTCTTCCATTGGTAAGTGCTTCGTTTGTTAGTTGTAGCGTCTTACAAGATAGCATCATGCATGCTCTTGGCGGAGAGACTGGCGGTGGCGGTTCTTCTGACGGCTATGGTGACGGTTCCTATTCCAGCAGTGGTTCGACAAGTGGGTGTAGCTGGGGATGTGTTAGCCTGTGCCAGCAAACCTGTACGTTGAACTGTGCCTCTAATTGCACAAACGGTTGCAAGACTTCTTGCACTGGCAGTTGCCAGACATCATGCGCTGGTAGTTGTAGAGGCTCTTCAAGAAGTTGACACTCTAACACATGCCTATATGAAATCATTTGTCTGCCGCATTGTGTTATTTGTCTTGGCAAGCATGCTCGCGTTAGCGGTAAAGAGCCAGAACGTGTTGAAGCCAGTGACTGTTGCCAAGGCTATGGCTAATGGCGGGAAAGTCAAGATTCGCACTAATCCGAAAACAAAATTGAAAGGGGTGAATGTGCCGGACAACCAGAAAGGTATAGCGGCAACGGCTAAAGTTGCAAGGGAAACGATGCGGCGATCTTTGGAAATGTCAAAACACTGGCGGCTGGACCCGTCAAAGATAAAGGCTGCAAATGCATTCAAGTCAAATGGTATCAGTTCGAGACTTTCATTCATGTCATCAAAACAAAATGACTCATTAATGTTCAATATGTTTGTTCTGCGTTTCTTGACTTATGCAAGCACTAATGGCTCAAGGACGGATAGCGCGGTCGCAGCCTCACATCCCAATGGTCGCAGGAAACTAAGAATGACAGAACTTATCGAACGCCAACTGTTGGTATTGGCCAAGAACAGTAAGAATTTGCAAGTAGTCCGCACAGGCGATGGGACGGTGTACGCGAAGCTTCATGCCACAGCCAAGAAGAAACTGCCATCCATTATGCTGATGGCCCATATGGGTGTGCCATCCGAAGATGTGGGCGTCAATGTGAAGTCGATAGTCCATCGCAACTATCAAGGTGGTGATATCACCCTGCCATCTGGCATAGTCCTTAGTCCGAACAATCCCCAAGGAAAGCATTTGAAAGAGTGCATTGGAAAGACTATTATTACGAGCGATGGCTTCACGTCGCTTGGCGCAGATGGTAAGACAGGTTGCGCAATTTTGATGACGCTCCTGGAGGACCTTGTCATTTGGCAACCTTACGAACATGGAGACTTGCTTTTTGTTTTCACACAGGATGATGATGTAAACAAGGTGGCTGA
The DNA here is from genome assembly GCA_036746215.1 of Prevotella sp. GTDB lineage: Bacteria > Bacteroidota > Bacteroidia > Bacteroidales > Bacteroidaceae > Prevotella. The sequence goes on along the minus strand of DAIOEQ010000021.1, from coordinate 3,705 downwards.
AACTCTCAAGAAAATGCCAGCGAACGACTTTCCTAACATTTTGATAAATGTAGACGGTGACGACCCTCATGGCTTTACCCTCGGAAACTTGCAACATGGGAATGTGGCGCATACGGCACATCCAGATTTGCCGGATATCATCAAAAAGGCTTATGCGAGCCAAGGAAAAAAAGTGTCCCAACGTGATGAGCGTAGTGTTCACGCGCCTGCCATTGCAGCCAAGCAAAACTTGTACGGCGAAGTCTGTCTTTTCAGTGGCCAACAAGCAGGGGGCGGTGTCCATGAGTGGACCTGTGTCGAGGATATGGTGGATATGACCCGTATATTATGGAATGTGGTGAGGCTAACAAGTAAATAGGCAATTCCGCACAATTGACTTGACTTGTCAGAGCGTCATAGCAGTTGTGCTCATGCTGCCAGAGTCTAATCTAAATATTATTAAGTGATGAAAAGTAATAACGAACTGAAAACACGAAGAGAATTCTTCAAGAAGACTGTCAAGGCGACTTTGCCTTTCTTAGGATTGTTTTCATTGCTGAACATTCCTATGGAGTCTTTGGCGAGTGGCGAGTGGTCGGGCGAATGTTCTTGTAGGGGACACTGTGAGCATAGCTGCACCGCAGATTGCACGAATTCATGCCGGTCATGTGAAATATCATGCTCCAATGATTGTGACAATGGTTGCCTCGGGAGCTGTTACGGAGATTGCAAAAGATCCTGTTTGGAAAGTTGCATAGAGTCGTGTAAAAGTCATGTGCGATAGTCGTTTGCGATGGAAAAGATAAAAGAACGAGACAAAGGGTGGAAAGAAGGAACCGCCAAGAATATCACCTTCATCGTCACGAAGGACTGCCAGCTCGCCTGTAAGTATTGCTACCTCGTAGGCAAAAACTCGAAAGAGCGGATGTCATGGGAGGTGGCAAAGAAAGCCATAGACTATATCCTCGACCATGAGGAAGATATGCAGGAGGAAAGTGTCGTCTGGGATTTCATTGGTGGCGAGCCTTTCTTGGAGATAGAATTGGTGGACCAAATATGTGATTATCTCAAGGTGGAGATGTTTCGCAGAAACCATCATTGGTTCAACTCTTATCGTTTCTCTTTCTCCACCAATGGCATCAACTACGGTTCGGAGAATGTGCAAAACTTCATCAAGAAAAATCGGGAACACCTAAGTGTCGGGATTACCATTGACGGGACGAGACGCAAGCATGACCTCAACCGTATATGGAAGACCAAGGAGATGGGAAAAGGCATCCTGCCTACGCCTGAGGAAGAGAGAGGTTCGTATGACGATGTTGTGAAAAACATTCCTTTGTGGTTAAGGCAATTCCCTGGTGCAGGAACGAAAGTGACGATTAGCAGTGCGGACATCCCTTATATAAAGGAGAGCGTGTTGCATCTTTATGGTCTTGGTATCCATGAGGTGAACATCAATTGCGTGTTTGAGGATGTTTGGAATGAGGGCGACGATGCGCTCTTTGAGGAACAGCTCATGGGACTTGCAGATGCTATCATTGATGGCGGCTATTATCAAGATTACGCTTGCTCGTTATTCTCGGAACACATGGGCAAGCCGATGGACTGTCATCTGCAAAACCAAAACTGGTGTGGCGCTGGCATGATGCTCGCTGTGGATGCTGTGGGTAATTTCTATCCATGTACCCGTTTTGCTCAATATTCGCTACGCAACAAGAAAGCTCGGATTATTGGCAATATTCACGATGGCATCGACAAGAACAAGCTCCGTCCTTTCTTGACCTTAGACAGATGCACGCAATCTACCCAAGCGTGCATTGAATGCGAGGTGGCGGAAGGATGTGCTTGGTGCCAAGGTGAAAACTATGATTCCGCCGACACGCCAACCATCTATCAGCGTGCCACGGCAATCTGCAAGATGCACAAGGCTCGTGTTCGTGCCAACAACTACTACTGGAACAAACTTTACCGAAAACTGGAAAAGGAAGGAGGTGGGCAATGATACAATATCTCGTGATATTATTGGATGACACATCCGTGTCTTTCTGTCACTATCAGAACGAAAGGAAAGAACGTCGCCTGATGTCTCTCGCAACCTTGAAGGCAGGCATCATCTATGCGATGAAAGAGAACCTGAACATTCAGTTTGTTTATCCAGACTATCCATTGCCAAAAGAATACTTGGAAGTGATAGATAGCATCGATCATACAGACATCAAGCATGCGGCTTTATCGGGCAAGGCTGATGTGGTGGTGATGGATGGGATCGAAGATGTGGTTTTTAAGGAAGGGGTTTCATACGTGTTGAGACTGCCCTTGCAAACGCTATGTTCGCAAGTGGAGAGTGTTTGCAAAATGCTGCATCAGGTTGAACGACTGAATGTGGTTATCACTGATGTTGAGACCTTCACAGATGCTAATCACGAGCGATATTCGCAGGCGCTTCAAACGTTGTCTGAAGAAGTGGAGAAGATATATGCCCTTGGCAAGAGCGTGCAGTTGAACCTCTTGACCGACAGGGTGATGCTTGACAAGATGAACAATTGCGGGGCTGGCGACACGAGCGTCACCTTGGCCCCAGACGGCAAATTCTATGTTTGTCCAGCTTTCTATCTCGCAACAGGAGAAAGCGACATGGGGTCATCGCATTTGGCTGTCGGTGACCTGCAACAAGGATTGGACATTCGGAATCCTCAGCTCTATAAGCTCGACCATGCACCTCTCTGCCGTCATTGTGACGCCTATCAATGTAAGCGTTGCGTTTGGCTGAATCGCAAGATGACTTATGAAGTGAACACGCCAAGCCATGAGCAATGTGTAATGGCTCACTTGGAACGCAATGCCAGCCGGAAATTACAGCGTATGATTCTCAATCGCGGCATTTTCCTGCCTGGTTATGGCGAAATCAAGGAAATATCCTACCTTGACCCTTTTGATGTGAAGGAACAATGAAATTGGCAATTAAAAACATTACGATATGACAACGAAAAGAGTGATAGGACATGTTACCCAAGAAGAGAAGAATGAGATACAGCGGTTGTTTGAACGTCGAAATGGCCTGAATGAATTGGCCAAGATTTTAATGGCGAGCAATACGCAACTTTATGAGAAGCTGGTGAAAGATATAGGTGAGACAAGCACGAAGTTCCAGTCTTGGTGGGACAGAATGAGCGCCAAATATCAGTGGGAGAGCATCGAAGGTGGCAACTGGGAAATCAATTTTGACACTTGTGAAATCTATTTGGTCGCGTAAAATTGGAATAATATTGTACTAAAGTAGAAACAGGAGTATGATAAATTTAGTTTTGATGATAGGCACTTCTGAGTTGTTGCTCATCGCAGCCTTGGTGTTATTGCTCTTTGGCGGCAAAAAACTGCCGGAGATGATGAGAGGCTTGGGACAAGGAGTCCGCAGTTTCAAGGATGGAATGAAAGGGGTGACGGAACCAGAAGGGAATTCTTCTTCCGAAACTTCACAGGCATCTTCTGGAAAGGAAGAAGTTCTCAGTAAACGAAGCGAGGCTAATGAAAGACACGCAGAATGATAATCTGATGACATTTGGAGAGCATCTTGAGGTATTCCGCAAGATGCTCTTTCGCATCATTGGCATCACGCTATGCTTGACATTTGTCATCTTTTGCTCCAAAGAAACGACCTTTCAAGTATTGCTGGCTCCTGGGAGTAATTGTTTCGCAACTTATCAGGTAATAGAACGACTCGCTGAT
>DAIOEQ010000020.1:14242-14848 GCA_036746215.1 Prevotella sp. | reverse complement strand
CTCGGCTTCGGTGCCTACTCAGCAGTGGCCACCTATGGTGCCATAGGCTATTTTGATTATGTCACTGAGGACGGACAAACCATTTCTTACCGCACACTCGGTGCCACGAAGAATGCCAACGCCAACCTGAAGTGGGAGTCCACGGGTATGTTCAATGTGGGGCTCGACTATGCTTTCCTCAATGGTCGCATCAACGGAACCATCGAGTTCTACAACAAGAAGACATGGGATCTCATCTGGAACTATCCCATCCGAGCAGACAAGCTTGCCTACGGAAAGCTTGATGCCAATGTGGGCCAGATCACCAACCGTGGTGTGGAGTTCACCATCAATGCCGATGTCATCCAGTCGAAGGACTTCCGCTGGAACACCTCGCTCAACCTCTCTCACAACATGAACCGCGTGGACAAGCTGTCAAACAGCATCTTCCACGTCACCAGGCTCGAAGAGGGCGACCCGATGGTGGCCGGCGTTTCCAACAACGGCTACACGCAACGCATTCTCGAGGGAGAGCCTCTTGGCACATTCTACACATTTGAGTTTGCCGGTTTCAACGACCAGGGCAAGGCCACCTATTATGTCCATGACGACCAGGGCAAGCGTACG
>DAIOEQ010000020.1:11341-14232 GCA_036746215.1 Prevotella sp. | reverse complement strand
GGTCACCACAACACCCGACGACACCCGCGACCGTGTGAAGACAGGCAGCGCACAGCCCAAGCTCAACCTGGGATGGAACAACACCGTGAGCTATAAGAACTGGTACCTGACCGCCTTCTTCACCGGTGTCTTCGGCAACAAGATCTATGACGGCACGCGTGCCAGCTACATGTCGGCCACCAACTTGGCTTCCGCCGCCGGAACGAAGAACGTGCTCGCCGACTTTGCCAAGGAGCAAGTGGTCAAGCTTGCCGACGGGACATATACGGTCAACACCTCGCCCAACTATCCTTCAGACCGCTGGATTGAGAACGGCAGCTACTTCCGCTTGAAGACCCTGTCGCTTGGCTACACCTTCCGCGACTGCTTCGACGGATGGATCAACAGCGCCACGCTCTATTTCACGGCCGACAATGTCTTCACCATCACCAGCTATAAGGGGCTCGACCCGGAGGTTGACATGGGCGGCTTATCGCCAGGAGTGGACTATCGCTGGAGCGTTTATCCTCACACACGCACATACATGCTGGGTGTGAAAGTGAACTTTTAGGTCTTACTGATTAATTGATTTCATTATGAAAAAAAGCATATTGTTCATCTGTGCGGCTGGCATGTTGGGTTTGGCCACCGGTTGCACAGACCTGGATGTCAACGAAGACTCCATGTACACGAAGTATCCAGATTCGGAGATAGCGCAGGAGGCCAAGTTGTCCAATGTCTACTTCCAACTGTTGGGCACCTACGGCCGCCGCTACATGGAGGCACAGGCGCTATCCAGCGACGAGTGGGTAGGCGTCAGCTTCGACGGTGACTATTACGACTCAGGAACTTACGCACACACCTGCCAGCACAATTTCTCACCCGATGACGCGTCTATCGGCTGGTATGAGGACGTGGCTGCGGGCATCACCAAGGCCAACGAGGCCATCCGCGACATGGGTGGCAACAACGGCGGCAGTGGCGTGGCTTCGGCCCGCGCCATCCGCGCCTTCTTCCACTTCATTCTGATGGACAGCTATGGCGACGTGCCTATCCTTGACTCCGTGGCCAGTTTGAGCGACCAAATACAACGGCAACCGCGCGCTGAGGTAGCACGTTTCATAGCCAACGAGCTGGAAGCGGTCATCCCCGACCTCACCACAAACGTGACGGCCAACACCTATGGCAAGCCTACGCGTTGGATGGCCGAGGCCCTGCTTGCCAAGCTTTACATCAACTGGCCAGTCTACACAGCCGCCAGCGTCGACGCTTACGACGCCGCCCGCTACACCAACGACAAGCTCAACCGCGTGGTGGAACTCTGCGATGACATCATCCAGAGTGGCAAGTTCAACCTGTCTGACTCCTATCTGTCCAAGTTCTACCCCAACAACGGCTCACAAATCAAGGACTTCATCTACGCCATGCCCTATGATCCCATCAGACACACGGGCATGCAGTATGGACGTCCGCGCACGTGGCGCAAGGCCAATGATGCCGGAGGTAGCTACTATGGCACCAAGCTGTCGAAGTCGGTCGGTGGCAACTTCTCCATCACGCCCGAGATGTCCGACCGCCTGATGGCCCTCAGCCAGGACGACCGTCAGGGACATGTGTTGGCGGGAATGATCTACAATTATGACCCCACCACTTATCAGAAGACCTCCACGCCCTGGACCTTCAAGGGCAACACCGTGACGCTGACCAAGACCATCACGCTGAAGGAGAATGGCGAGGAGGAGCTCAATGTGGGCAATGACGTGAACGGCTATTGCCAGGGCTACAAGTCGGTGAAGTGGTTTGTCTCGGATGCCGACTTCAAGAACGACCGCAACCAGGGCAACGACGTGCCCATCTTCCGCTATGCCGACATCATCCTGATGAAGGCCGAGGCCATCGCCCGCGGTGCCAACGCCACCCTGGGCGACACGCCGCAGAGCCTGTTCAACCAGATTCGCGCCTATGTCCACGCTCCCGCCCTCGACCACAGCCCGTCGCTGGAGGAGATTTACGATGAGCGCGCACGTGAGTTCTTCGACGAGAACTGGCGCCGCAACGACATGATCCGCTTCGGTCATTTCGAGGACGAGTACGGCTTCCACAAGCACATCTATTCGAACGCCAACTTCGACAAGACCCATCGTGTGTTCCCGCTTCCGACAAGTGTCTTGAACAAGACTGGTTGGCAGCAGAACGCAGGCTATTCCCACTAATCTCATAGGCCTCCCGCCGATGGGCGTGCCATCTCCTGTTGGGATGGCTTTCCCTCGGCGGGAGGCTTTTTGTTTTTTATATGGTTCCCATTGACACGACTTTTTTCATGCGCTCGATGATTTTTTTTCCCTTCACACGCCGCTTGACCCGAACGCTGCTCTCTCTTGTCCTCCTTTTGTCGCAGACCGCCCTGCCCGCCGTGGCCGGTGACCACGACCTGTGCGGCCATGTCGACCCACGCATCGGGAGCGAGGGATTGGGACGTACGTTCATCGGGCCGTCCATGCCCTTTGGCATGGTGAAGCCTGGCCCCGACTGCCTCTCGATGCCCAATGCCGGCTGGGCGCCCATGCCTGAGGCCGTCAAGGGCTTCTCGCAGACACACGTCAGCGGCACCGGCGGCGGACAAAAATATGGCAATGTGCTCATCCAGCCCATCCTGCTCAGCGACAAATCCGTCTCACAACCCTTGTTGATGCCCGACGGAAGCGTCTGGAACATTCCCGTTTATGCCCGTCGTCGCACGGCGGAAAACTTGTCGTTGGGATATTATAGTTGCACTTACGACAACGGTATCACCACCGAGGTCACCACGTCTGAGCGTTGCGCGCTCTACCGCATCCACCGGGCCGACGGACTGTTTGTCGACGTGGCCTCCTTCCTGGGCATGGACTCCATCCCCGACAAGCGCGAGGCCC
>DAIOEQ010000020.1:5718-11284 GCA_036746215.1 Prevotella sp. | reverse complement strand
GGTCAGTGCCCATGAGCTTGTGGGGCGCACCACCGTCAGGGGTGGCTGGAACAACGGCGGCCCTTACACCGTCTACTTCTGCCTGCAGAGTGACGTGCCTTTCAAGCCTATTTCGATGGGCGACAGCTTGACGACCCAATTGATTTTCACCACGTCCTCAGGCACATTCCAGCCTATAGTCTCCGACAGCAGACTCACCGACTCGATAGCCAACATCAAGGTGGGCATTTCCTATGTCTCCATGCAACAAGCGCGCAACAACATCAGTCCGCTCGACTTCGGCACGCAGCTCGACACCCTCCGCGCCACTTGGGCGGCCCTGCTCGGACGTGTGCCCTACCAAGGGTCGGCCAAGGAGCAACGCATGTTCTACACCGCCCTCTACCACACGCTTCTCATGCCCGTGGACAAGACAGGTGAGGAGCCGGCCGCCTATCGCTCCGCAGGCGAGGAGCCGGCCCATCGCTTGCCCTATTACGATGATTACTATGCCCTGTGGGACACCTACCGCACATCGTTCCCCCTGCTCATGGAGTATTATCCCGAGCGGGCCGTAGGCATGGTCAACGCGCTGCTCAACATCTATCTCCACGACGGCTACATGCCCGACGCGCGCAGTGGCGACTGCAATGGGCGCACGCAGGGTGGCTCACACGCCGAGGTGGTCATCGCCGAGGCGTATGCCCGCGGACTCAAGGGCATCGACTATGACCTGGCCCTGCGCGCCATGCTCAAGGATGCCGAGGTGGCACCTGCCGATGATGAGAAGGAGGGGCGTGGCGGCCTCGACGATTACAAGCGGCTGGGATACATCCCCTACGGCGTTTCCCGTGCCGGTACACGTACCGTGGAATACAGTTACGACGACTGGTGCATCGCCCAGGTGGCGCGTGGCTTAGGCCACCCCGACCTCTACCGGAAATACATGACACGCTCGCGCAACTGGCGCAACCTGTGGCGCGCCGACTACGAGTGGCAGGGCATGCGAGGCTTCATCATGCCACGCGCCGCCGACGGCCTGTGGCTCGACTCGGTGGTCTGGGGCCAGTCGGCCGCCTGCCACCCCAAGATAGCCTATCGTCCCGACACCAAGGTAGCCCCCTGGTACATCCCTTGGTGGAACACTTTCTTCTATGAGGGACTGTCAGCGGAGTATTCGCTCAGCGTGCCCCATGACGTGCCGGGGCTCATCGGGTTGTGTGGCGGCGACTCGGCGTTCCGCCGTCGTCTCGATATCTTTTTCGATCAAGGTCATTACAACGTGGCCAACGAGCCATCGTTTCTCACCCCTTACCTCTACCATTACATCGGGCGGCCCGACCTCAGCGCAGCGCGCGTGAGCCAGATAGTCCGTGCCAACTTCTCCGATACGCCCGCGGGCCTGCCCGGCAACGATGACAGCGGAGCCATGTCGTCGTGGCTTGTCTGGGCCATGCTGGGCCGTTATCCCGTGGCGGGACAGGGCACGTGGCTTCGGATACCGCCCGTCCGTGTGCCCGACGGCACTGAGCTGGCGTTGGCCGAGCGCTCCGGGCGACATGGCAAGACACCAACCGAGCCCGCCGTCGAGGCCATAGCCTTGCCGGGTGGGCGGCCCATGGCGACCGTCCGGTTCGTTCTCAACCGCCAATACCGCAACTGGCCGTTGGCGTGGACCGCCGAGGGAGACACGCTCCGTATGGTCTGCCACGGCAACCTCTACCTCATCCCGAGGGCAGTGGTCGAGCAGGCCGATGCGTTCTGCTGGGACAGTCCGCAGTGGACGGGCCGAAGCTACCTGTGCCGTGGCACCTTCCTCTTCGTTTCCCGACGGGCGTTGCGGCAGTTGGCGCGCCACCATCGCTTCGTCTACGATGGCCAGACGTGGCGCGAGGTGGCACGGCAAGGCACCACCATCCGGGTGCGGGCCACCGTGGACGGGACGGAGATGTGGATAGCCACCGACAGGGAGCTGCCCCTCGTGGTGAAGATGAAAAACAACAAATTAGGAATAGACTGGACTTTGGAATGAAGAAAACATTATGGACATGGGTCTTGCTCATGGTGGCACACATCGCCATGGCGCAACCCTCCTGGGAACAACTGGGCGGCGTCTACTACGCCTATCCCCAACGGTCGGGCGCCGACTTCCGCGTGCCCGACGGCTTTGAGCCGTTCTATATCAGCCATTACGGCCGTCATGGGTCACGCTGGGTGACGAGCGACAGCCGCTATGAGTGGGTCATCAGCCAGTTTACCGACAAGCGAAACCTGACACCGCTGGGCAGGCAAGTGGCCAAGAGGCTGGACAAGGTGTGGCGCAACGCCAAGGGCAACGGCGGTAAACTGACGCCGCTGGGCGCCCGCCAACATAGCGACATAGCCTGCCGCATGGCAGAAGCCTATCCCACGGTCTTCGCCGACAAGCCTCTCATCGAGGCGCGCAGCAGCGTGTCGGATCGTTGCCGGAAGAGCATGCTGGCTGCGTTCTACACCTTCCTCCGACTGCCTGGTGGTGTAATGATCAACTGCCACACTGACTCGGCGGACATGGCATGGATGGCTTACAACTCGCCTGAGGAGCAACGCCTGACCGCCACCACACGGGTGAAGGCCGACGTGACGCCCACGCGTTTCCTCGCGGCCCTATTTCGGAATCCCGACAAGGTGGCCGATGGCCTCACGCTGATGAGCGAGCTCTTCACCATCGCCACCGACATGCAGGATGTGGAACTGCCCATCAGCTTCCAGGATGTCTTCACGCGGGAGGAGGCTGAGGCCTTCTATCGCCAAAACAACCGCCGTATGTGGATCTGCAATGGACCTTGCGACGAGAACAATGGCGTCCCCGCCAGGAGCGCCACCCACCTGTGGCGCCGCATCGAGGCCGATGCCGACACGGCGATAGTCCATGGTAGGCATGGCGCCGACTTGCGTTTCGGCCACGACACCAACCTCTATCACCTGCTCACCCTGCTGCGCCTGAGCGGCGACCGATACCGACCGGCTGATGAGGTGGACCGCATGGACAGCGTGGTGCCTATGGCGGCCAACCTGCAGATGATTTTCATGCGGCGCAAGGGGAAGGCGGACGCTTATGTGGCTTTTCTCCACAATGAGCGGCCTGTCTACGCGTTGGGTTGTCAGTCGGTGGACGCAAGTCCGTACGTCTACGCCTGGGACACGGTGAAGGCCTTCGTCCGCCAACGCTTGGCATCGCTCGATCGCCTGCGCGTGTTGTCGGAAATCAACACACGGGTGGGCACCGACCAAGCCAATACGCGCTCCAAGGGGATCTACGGCAAGGGTTCGGAAGAGCACGGACAGACTCTTCCGGCGGTGCTCGTGCCCCACGGACAAAACTTCTGGACACCCCAGACGCGCGCCACGGAACGCAAATGTGTGGCACCCTACTATTACCCAGACAGTCTCTTGCAGGGCATCCGCTGCAGCCATTGGCTCGTGGGCGGCTGCACGCAAGACTACGGCTCGTTCACCATCACGGCACAGGGCGCAGGCCCCGTGCGTCTCGGGGTGGAGGAGGGCGCCACGCCCTTCACCCATGACCGGGAGCAGGCACACCCCCATTGCTACGCGGTCGACCTGCCAAGGGAGCGCTTGCGCATGGAGATCACGGCCTTGTCTCACGCCGCCCTGTTGCGTGTCACGCCTGAGGCGGATGGCGATGTCCACATCATCGTGCGCCCCAACAGCGACGAGTGCGAGGGAACGGTGTGCCTTGATACCGCGCGGCGGCGCGTCTTCGCCTCCAATCCCGTGCACCGCATCTATCAGGGGTGGGGCGAGCGGGCTGGCTTCGCGGGGCACCTGGCCCTGACCTACGCCGACAATCCTGTGACATCTGGCGCCAACGACTCACTGGTCTGGCTTACTTTCCGCGGCCATGCCGGTCAGCCTATCGTGCTGGCGGCCGCCACATCGTTCACCAGCCAGGCGGAGGCCGAGCGCAATTTGCTTGCCGAGACGAGCGGACTCGACTTTGGCGGTATGGTGAAGGCCAATGCCGCCCTGTGGGAGAAACGCCTGGCGAAGGTCGAGGTGGAGAGCGCAGACAGTGCCAAGGTGCGGCAGTTTTATGGCGCGCTCTATCGGGCGAGCTTCCTTCCCCATGAGTTCAGCGACGTGGCTGACGCCCGTGGGCTGCGTTCCTGCCCCCGATTTGCCGACGGAAGGGCAGAGGCTGGCGAGCGACAGCCCATGTACATGGACTACAGCATGTGGGACATCTACCGGGCGGAGATGCCACTTCTCTTGCTCCTCGACACCACGCTGACGGCCAACCTGATGCAGAGCCTTTGCCGCATGTACCGCGCGGGCGGATGGATGCCCATCTTCCCCTGCTGGAACTCCTACACGGCGGCGATGATAGGCGACCATGCCGCGGCGGTGCTGGCCGACGCGGCGGTGAAGGGCGTGAGGGGCTTCGACTTGGAGACGGCCTACGAGGGTGTGCGCAAGAACGCCTTTGAGACGCCTGCCGACCTCAAGACTTACCGTGACGGTATGGGCCGGCGCGCCTTGAGGAGCTATCTCAGCTATGGCTATGTGCCGCTTGAGGATAGCGTGCCCGACGCTTTTCACACCCGTGAGCAGGTGAGCCGCACGCTGGAGTATGCTTACGACGACTTCTGTGCGGCGCAACTGGCCAAGCTCGTGGGCCGTCAGGCCGACGCCAAGCAGCTCATGGATCGCTCGCGCAACTGGCTCCATGTATTCAATCCCAAGACACGATGGGCCGATGGTCGCCATGCGCCCCGCCGGGGACAACGGGGTGGCGCCTTCCTCGGCAATGCCGACTTGCTCAGCCGCGTGCCGTTTGTCACCGAGGGCGCCGTGGCCCACTACTCGTTTTACGTGCCCCATGATGTGCGTGGACTGATGGCGGCCATGGACGGGCGCGACAGTCTCTCGCTGAGGCTCGACCGCCTGTTTGCCCTTCGCGCCTCCGATGTGGGTGACCTGTCGACAGGCCGCATGGCCTACTGGCATGGCAACGAGCCGTGCCACCACATAGCCTACCTCTACGCCTGGACGGGCGAGCCGTGGAAGACGCAGTATCTCGTGCACGACATCCTGCGCACCGAGTATCGCGATGAGCCGGGTGGCCTGTCGGGCAACGACGACGCGGGGCAGATGAGCGCTTGGCAGGCGTTCGGCATGATGGGCTTCTACCCGGTCTGCCCAGGCACACCCTATTACATCCTCGGCACGCCGGCCTTCGCCCATGTGCGCCTGGGACGCTTCGAACTGGAGGCCGTGGGCGTCAGTGATGAGAACATCTACATCCAGTCGGCCACGTGGAACGGCCAGCCCTACGACCATGCCTACATCACCCACGACATGATCAGCCGTGGCGGTCGCCTGGTGCTCACCATGGGGCGTCGGCCCAACAAGCGGTGGGGCAGCTCTCCGTCGGCTCTGCCGCCCGACACCGCGCGCTGAGGCGCGACAAAAATGGGAAAAAGAAAAATGCCAGCCTGTCAACATCGGTTGACGGGCTGGCATTTCCCATTAGGCAAAAAGCCCTTAGTGACGGTGAAAAAATAAGTTGGTAAGATTTGAGCCT
>DAIOEQ010000020.1:0-5708 GCA_036746215.1 Prevotella sp. | reverse complement strand
GTACCAAATTATTTTTTCACCGTCACTTAGCGGTCTTTTCCGAAAATCCTCAGCAGATAGAGGAAGAGGTTGATGAAGTCGAGATAAAGCTCCAGCGCGCCCATGAGCGCCACCTTCTGCGCGCCCTCACTCATGTCGGGCTGCATGGCCAGCATCTGGCGGATCTTCTGCGAGTCCCAGGCGGTGAGACCCACGAAGACGACCACACCCACATAGCTCAGCACCAGGTTGAGCATGCTGTTGTGGAGGAACATGTTGACCACCGTGGCCAGGATGAGGCCGATGAGCGCCATGAAGAGGATGCTGCCCATCTTCGACAGGTCTCGCTTGGTGGTGTAGCCGTAGAGGGCCGTGGCGGCGAAGGTGCCGGCCGTGATGAAGAACACGCTGGCAATAGAGGTCAGTGTGTAGGCCAGGAAGATGGCCGACAGCGTGACGCCGTTGAGCGCTGAGTAGATGGCAAACAGCGTGGTGGCCGTGGCCAGCGACAGGTGGTTGATGCGTGCCGTGGTGTAGAACACCAGACCCAGCTCGGCGATGAGCAGCACCCAGATGGCGGCGCGGCTCGTGTAGATGAGCTGCATCAGCGCAGGGCTCGTGGCCACGCCATAGGCGCAGATGCCCGTGATGGCCAGCGCCAGCGTCATCCATAAGTATACTTTGCGCATCAGGGCGGGGAAGGCGCTACTCAGCGCGCCACCGCGTTGACGAACGATTTGTTCCAATTCTTGTACTTCCATAATGTTTTCGATTAGCGTTATAAATAATGTTGGATGCAAAATTATCGCATTACATTATCAAAAACAAGAACTGTGCCATTTTTTAATGATTTTTGTGTTCTGCGGACGTGGCATTAACAACTGTCGGCCACATGGCGGTTACCCCCCCGACTCGGTTTCGCCTTTGGCGTCGATGCTCATGTCACCATGGTCGCTCTCTGTGAGCGGCCCCTGTGAGGCCTGCTCCCCCTTCAGCACACTCATGAGATGCTTGACGGCCGTCTTCGACACCTTGATGTTGATGAAGTTGTTGCCGCTGTCAATCATGGTGAAATATTCTTTAGTGACGCTTGCGTAGACCACCTTTTGTGTGTACACGATATGGCTGCGACCCAGCTTTAGGAAGTTGTTGCCGAGTTTTAGCCTTTTCAGTTCCTCCTCTATTTGCGATAAGCCAAAGGGCAACAGGAGCTTGTTGTTCTTGTTGAAGAACAGGTTGGTGTAGTGCCCTTCAGCCTTGAAGAAGAGCACGTCGTTGAGCATGGCTTCGAATAGTTCGTCTCGTTTAAATAGTTTCAGTATCATGAGTCTTTGTCTTGCTTTTCTGCCATAGTGTCCTTTGGGGCGTCCGTGAGAAACTTGGCAAGGGTTAGTTTTTTAGTCTTTATGGGGCTTCCTCATACAGACGTGTTCCCCCTATTGGGGTGAAACATCGCGGGGAAAGCGCGCGATTATCAAGTTTTTTGTATGGGAAACTTTTAGTTCTTGAAGGACAATTTAGTGATTATTTTCCGAATTTCCACTTGTTTTCGAAAGGTTTTTCATGAGTTGTCAGATTTATGGCTTGAACCGCCCATAATGTTGCACGAACCGCATGCGGCGTTGTCTGTTCGTTTTCGCAACTTTTCATCATTTAGGCACTTACGCAGCTCAGTGCAAGCGCATTGGCGCTTCGTGCAATATGTCGGGCATGTGAGGCAATATGCGTTTTGCACATATCTTTCGCAATAAAAAAATGTCGAAATTTGCAGGGCGAAGGATAAAAAGAGCGAATTGATAAGGATATATGACTGTGATAAAAAATAACTTGGGCAGTTGGTTAGCTCTTTGCTCCTGAAACATAATAAATATCAATAACAAAACAAAAGATTATGAAGAAAATCTTGACTTTGATGGCGGCAATGTCTGCATGCGCAGGCACTGCAACCGCTGCCGACTATGTGTGGGCAGTGGATGGCGCGGGCAATATCTCAGCCGAAGTGATGGGCGATATTGCCTTTGCCGAGAACCAGTTTACGTTCACTGTGAACGCTGGTGAGCGTGTGTGGGTGAAGGGAACAGGCGTTACTGTTAAGTTCAACGGCGTGGAGCTTGTTGGTAAAGAGCAGACTTTTGACATGGAGGGCACAGGCCTTCTTTACGAACCCGCAGGTGCAGGCCAGGTTGTTGTGGCATTGGGCAATGGCGCTTCCATCGAGAAGATTAAGGTCGTGGGTTCCGCCTCTTATGACATTGAGAAGATGTTCAAGGATGTCCAGGATGCGATTGCCACCGCTAACCAAGAGACAGCCAAGTGGGCTGGAACAGAACTGAATGGTTTCTTCTCAAAGGTTCGCGAGCAGTTTAACGACCAGGGCGCCGCGGCACAGGCCGTTCGCGCACGTCTTGAGAATTACCAGAAGGACAACAGCGTTGACGCTCATGCTGATGAGTTGAAGTCTCTTCTTGACGCAGCCAAGAACAATGTGAACAACATGCTTGCCCAAGCGAAGAGCAATTACGATACCTATCTGGGCATTATTGGTGACGATGCCGCAGACCTGAAGAAACAACTGGAAAAAGGTGAGAAGAAACCATCCAGTCTCGAGGTTAACCGTGTTGCCAACACCACAATCAACAGTCTTGAATATATCAAGAAGTGGGCGTTTGAGAATAACCAGATTAAGGACAAGGGCTATAAGACCACTTGGGTGAAAGAAGAGTGGGACAACTTCACAGTCAACACAAAGGGACTGCCCAGCATCCAGTCAATCAAGGATTCGGCCATTGCCGAGATGGAGAAGTTCCCCAGCTGCTTCCTGGCTGGCCACGAGAGAGAAGACTTCCAGGCCATGTACGCCAATCTGCAGCAGGCTGCCAAGAATGTGGTGGCACGTGCCAACTTCGAGCGTGACCATAAGGACGACATCAATAATCTCAACAAGCAGATGGCCAAGATTGAGGAAATCGCCAGTACGGCCGATGCTCCCTTTGAACTGCCCGAGCTTCCTGCTGACTACGACTTCTACAAGCAGGTGGTAAGCGAGCTGGCTGTATTCGTGAATGCCGACAATGACCGCCGTAAGGTTACGGAAGCTGATCTCAACAGCCTCATCGCCAATCAGTATAATCCCGCCAAGTCCGCTTTTGACCAGGTAGAGGTCAACTTTAGACAGCAGGCTATGGCTGCGCTCAACGAGCATATCGCAAAGACGCAGAAAGAACTTGATGAAAAGGCCAACAAGATTTCAGCCAAGTATGAGCACGAGACTGAGACGCAGAAAGAGTATGAGCAGAAGTTCGCGCTTATCCAGCAGCATTTGGATGAACAAAAGACCAAGGCAAACCAGAATTCCACATTCGCTGATGTGGTGAAGGGCTATCAGGATTGTGAGGCCGCGATCAAGGCCGTTGACAACGAAATCTCTGCCCTGTGGGGGACGACCCTGTCGGCCCAGAAACAGGAGGTGCTTAAGAACAACCGCAAAGAAGCCGAGGCATTGCTCGCTTCCATTGAGGATCTGCGCAAGACCTACAGCGACAACGTGCTCCGCATCAACACATGGATTGAGAAAGACTGGACCAACAACGACACGGACGTTAAGCTCAGGGCCAACTTGAAGGAGCTCTTCAGCGTTGCGGGTGGCGTGGACAAGATGAGAGAGGACGTCATTGCCGACACGCTGCGCTATTATGGTCTTATCAGCGAGACACCCGATGTCGAGTTCAACGCCAATGACAACAAGTATCGTCTGCTTGAGGGCAATGTCCAAGATTTCACGAATAATATCACTGCCGTTAAGACCGCCATTCTGGCGCAGATCACGGAGGCGGTGTTCACTGCCAACAAGGCGGCTGCCGTTTACCTGAACGGAACGCCTCGTAGTGATGCCTATTGGTTCGTGACAGATGCGCAGCAAGACGGATACAAGGACGCAAACCTCTGGGCTGGCAACAAGCACGAGTATATGAGTGCCAACGCAGTGACCCTCTTCAAGAAGGAGTATGAGAAGATTGCCTTCAAGGATCTCACGGAGCAGAATCCCGCCTTGCAGGGCGCTGGCTACATCTCAGAGGCCGATAAGGTTATCGCGGCCGGATATGTTGATAACCTTGCCGACGTGGACATTGCCAAGCAGAGACTGGCAGACCAGGTGGATAGCGTTGTGGCTATTCTCGCCAAGGTGCAGCCTGCAGTCCAAGCGCTCACGGATGGCGCTCTGAAAGACTATAAGGCTCTTTATGCTGCCATCTATGAGCAGAAGATCGACTGGAACCTCGTGAAGGCCGAGACCGCCAAGTGGCAGGAAGGCGTAGGCGATGCCTTCAACGTCACAGAACGTCTGAAGGAGCTCAACCTGCTCTTCGATGGCGTGAAGGGTGTTGACGCTAAGGTAGACGGTGCCTACACCACACTTGAGAAGGACCCTGTCAATGCCGCTGACTTCAAGGATGAAATCAATGCCAAGGTTGAGGAGTTCAAGGCGGGCTTGTATGAGATTCGTCATTATCCCGAGATCCAGGCCAACAATGCCCTGCTCGCCTCGGCGCAAGACGACATCAAGGCGGTTGAGGCCAAGCTCACCAATGCCTATGAGGCCGTCAAGGCTTACGACGAGACCATCCAGACTGGAGCCAAAGAATTGCTCAACGCCGCAAAGGTCTCGCTCGACAATGCCAAGACCGCTATTGAGGACGCTTGCAAGGACCTCTCGCTTGTCGCCAACTATACTGAGGGCAAGAACTTGAAGGGCGCGCTCGACAATGTGGCCCAGGAAATTGCCGATGCCCTCGCATGGGCTGCCGAGCAGGCCAAGGCCACCGACCTCGACTACAATGGCGACGGCGAGGTCAATGTCAAGGACCTGGTCGATGCTGACGCTGACTTCCAGGAGAGTGGCGATGGCACTACATTCTATAAGTTCCTCGACGCTTACCTGGAGTATCTCGGAAAGTAACAACTTCATGTGCTGTCCTCGAAGGACTGGCCTCCTCCTTCGCCCCCCTGCAGTAGGAGGTCATCCTTCGGGGCTTAAGCCATGAACCATCAACAATTGTCAATTTAACGATTAAGCAAGTAATTATGAAACATACAAAACTTTATGGCTTCTTGTTTGCGTTGGCCATGATCTTCGTGTCGAGCGCAAGCGCCATGGCCCAAGAGCTCACGCTCAAGAAGGTGACGTTCTTGAAGCAGGGCGACACGGCCACTGTCGCTGTGGGCTTGGCCAACAGTGATGTGGTGAACGGACTTCAGGCGCGCGTCTCCCTGCCCGAGGGCTTGACCTTTGTCGCCAAGGCCAACAACGCGAAGCGATTCAATATCAGCAAGACTGACCGCACGGAGGACATGACACTCATCCTCAACAAGATAGATGAGCGCACTGCCACGATGGTGGGCTTTGGCGCTGAGGTCAAGGCTGGTGAGGGTGACGTGTTCACGTTTGATGTGGCCGTCGCGGCCGACTATGCCGGTACCAGTGAGTTAGCCCTGAGCGGTGTCCAGCTCAATGTGCCCGGACAGCCTGTGGTGAAGACGGAGAATGTGGTCTCCAAGGTCATCGAGGAGAGCGACAAGGTCGGCGTCACGGGTAACGTGCCCGACGTGACCGTTGGCCAGGCGCAGACAGTCACGCTCGACATGGCCTTCGACAAGGCCGTCATGCGTGGCGCGGCTTTCACCGTGAAGTTGCCACAGGGACTTGCGCTTGTCGACAAGTCAGCCAAGCT
>DAIOEQ010000019.1:3294-15145 GCA_036746215.1 Prevotella sp. | reverse complement strand
GTCGCTGACGAACATGTAGCCTATCTCGCCCACCTTGCGTCCGTGGGCTTCCGCCACGCGCTTGATCCAAGCGGTCGTGTCGCGGTGGCGTATCTTCGGCATCTTAACGCCGTCTGCATTGTAAGTGATCATATTTTGTATGGATAAAAATGAGTTGTCATATTGTCGGGAAGCAGGAGGTCCGCAGGAGCCTCAAGCCCGTGAGGGCATGGTGGCGGCCCGTGGCGACGGGAGCAGCGCGGCGGCCTCAGCGTCCTTGTGGAAGAACACCAGCTGGCGATAGGCCGTCGAGGAGACGGAGGCCAGCGCCGGACTGGAATAGAGCAACACCGTCTCGAGGTCACCCAAGCGCTTGTTGTAGTCGGCCTCCACCTTTTCATACTCGAAGTCGATGACCGAGCGCACGCCTCGCACATTGAACCGGGCGCCGACCTGACGGGCCAGGTCGGCCATCATGCCCTCGTGGGCCACCACCTCCACGCGCCCATCACCGCGATAGAGATTACGGATGGCCTCCACGCGCTCGTCGACGGTGAACATGTGGCGTTTCTCCGGATTGACGGCCACCACAATGACGAGCCTGTCGAAGAGCGGCAGAGCGCGCCTCACGATGTCGGCGTGACCGATGGTGAAGGGATCGAAGCTGCCGGCGAACAGGGCCACTCGCGTAGAAGAGGCGGGAGACGCGGTTGAAGTGTTGTCTATGGAGTTCTCCATGTTGCTTGACGGATGTTTAGAAGAGTTCGGGTTGCATGATGTTGCCATTATAGGGGTTGCGCCCCAGGTGCTCATAAGCCAAGGGAGTGACCATGCGCCCACGGGGCGTGCGCTTCACGAAGCCCTCCATGATGAGGTATGGCTCATAGACATCCTCCACCGTTCCGGCGTCCTCGCCAATGGCCGTGGCTATGGTGGAGACACCCACGGGGCCACCCTTGAACTTGTCGATGATGGTCAACAGAATCTTGTTGTCTATCTCATCGAGCCCGTAGGAGTCGATGTTGAGCGCCGAGAGGGCTATGTCGGCAATGTCCTTGGTGATGGTTCCGTTGCCCTTGACCTGCGCGAAGTCGCGCACACGGCGCAACAGGCCGTTGGCGATACGTGGCGTGCCACGGCTGCGCCGGGCAATCTCCACGGCCGCATCGTCGTCGATGGGCACCTTCAGCAAGCGCGCCGAGCGCCTGATGATGCGTTGCAAGGTGGCGGGGTCATAGTACTCAAGGTGCATGTTGATGCCGAAACGGGCGCGAAGCGGCGCCGTGAGCATGCCCGAGCGGGTGGTGGCTCCGATGAGCGTGAAGGGGTTGAGGTCGAGCTGTATGCTCCGCGCCGAGGGTCCCTTGTCGATCATGATATCGATGCGATAGTCCTCCATAGCCGAATAGAGATACTCCTCCACGACGGGTTGCAAGCGGTGTATCTCATCGATGAAGAGCACATCGTTGGGCTCAAGCGACGTGAGGATGCCAGCCAGGTCGCCAGGCTTGTCGAGCACGGGGCCCGACGTGATCTTAAACCCGACGCCCAACTCATTGGCGATGATGTTGCTCAGTGTGGTCTTTCCCAATCCGGGAGGGCCATAGAGCAGCGTGTGGTCGAGCGGCTCGCGCCGATACTTAGCGGCCTCCACAAACACCCTGAGGTTATCCACCACCTTGGGCTGGCCGTTGAAGTCATCGAAGCGAAGCGGGCGGAGGGCGTTCTCAAACTCTTTTTCCTCTCCGGATATGTTGTTTTCTCGTATGTCGAAATCGTCAACCATGTGCGTTCTGATGCTTTATATCTGCAAAGGTAACCATAAAAGGCTGAAGGGTAAAAAGGTGAGAAGACAAAAGGTGGGCTTATGTATGTTAAAGCAAGTTAAAACAATTCACTCTTTTGTCGCAGTTAGCGCGTAACTTCCTGTTTTTCAGCAGAAAGGCCATTTAGAATGGAACGACAATTTTCGAGTATTCTGAGCACCTCTTCTGTCGTTTCGGCCCGCAGGAGGGCGATGCGCGTCTGCCTAAAGTTGGGAATATTCTTGAATATGGGCGAGGCGGCAAGGTGGCGACGGGTGTGGAGAATGCCTCGATACTCATCGATGCGCTCCACATTGATGCGCAACTGTTCCTCAAGGATATCTATCTTGTCATCAACGTTCAAGGGTGCAGGCAGTACCTGAGCTGCACCCTCATGAGCCATCATGTAGTCCGTGCACTCCTTGAAAAACCAGGGTCTTCCGAACGTGGCGCGACCAATCATGACCGCATCCACCCCATAACGCTCGAAGGCCTGCTCTGCACCCTCTGGCGTGGTGATGTCACCATTGCCAATGATGGGGATATGGATGCGCGGGTTGCGCTTCACCTCACCGATGAGTGTCCAGTCAGCCTCGCCGGTGTACATCTGCGAGCGCGTGCGCCCATGGATGGTGAGCGCCTGGATGCCGCAGTCTTGCAACTGCTCGGCCAGAGTGGTGATCACGAGGTCGTTCTTGTCCCATCCCAGGCGTGTCTTGGCCGTGACTGGCGTCTTCACGGCATCCACCACTGCTCGTGTGATGTCGAGCATCTTGGGGATGTCGCGCAAAAGGCCAGCTCCGGCACCCTTGCCTGCCACTTTCTTCACGGGGCATCCAAAGTTCAAGTCGATGATGTCAGGATGGAACGTCTCTACGATCTTTGCCGCCTCAACCATCGGTTCCACCTCACGTCCGTAGATTTGGATACCTACGGGCCGCTCGTCATCTTCCACGGTCATCTTGGCAAGCGTACTGGGAATGGAGCGGATGATGGCATCGGCAGACACAAACTCCGTGTAAACCATGGCCGCGCCGTAGCGTTTGCACAACTTACGAAAGCCAATGTCGGTGACATCTTCCATGGGTGCAAGAAACAAGGGCTTGCTACCAAAATCTATATTGCCTATCTTCATAAGTCAATTTGTTATTTTATTTTCTTCGCGCCAAACAGGCACCACGCCATTGTCAGGCAAGCAAGTGATAAGTCCCACCGGCGTAAGCCTTGACCACGCCTTTCATCTCGAGTTGGAAAAGCATGGCCATGACGGAAGCCACAGGCAGACCGGCCTTCACGGCGATGGTGTCTTGGCGGAGGTCGTTGACCTTTCGCAACACCTGAACGATGCGTTTCTCGTCATCGGTAAGGTCGGGGAAGAGCTGGCGTTCGATGCCCTGTCGGCGGGCCTCAGCCAATTTTCGGTCGTCGGCCCAGCCCATGGCATTGACAAAGTCTTCCGCCGACGTGATGAGAGCGGCCCCACAATCGCGTATGAGACGATTGCAGCCTTCGCTGTATGGCGCGCCCACCGGGCCTGGAAAGGCAAAGACATCGCGGCTGTAATCCTTGGCAATACTGGTGGTAATCAAGCCTCCGCCCTTGGCGGCGCTCTCCACCAGCACGGTGGCGTCGCAGAGCCCCGCCGTGATGCGGTTGCGCCTGACGAAGTTGATCTTGTCGGGTTTCGTGCGCGTCATGTACTCGGTGACCAGCCCACCATGCGCCAACATCTCATTGGCCGTGTCGCGATGGCCCTGCGGGTACAGTGTGTCGAGCCCATGGGCAAGCACCGCCACCGTCTCCATGTGATTGGCAAGGGCACAGCGATGGGCATTGATGTCGACGCCATAAGCCAGTCCACTGACAATGATGGTGTCGGGACAGCACACGCGCAAGTCGGCCACGAACCGACGGATGAGATCTGAGCCATATGGCGTGCAATGGCGCGTACCGACTATATTGATGACCCGTCGGGCATTCAGGTCCGCCGTGCCACGGTAGAAGAGCACCAGTGGGGCGTCAGGGATGTCCTTGAGTCGCTGGGGGTATTGCGGGTCATTGAGGCAAAGAGTCTTCACCCCATGGTCGTCAGCCCATGCGAGTTCCTCCTCCGCCCGCTCCCGCATGACATCGAGGCTGGCCAACGCGCTGGAGATGCGCGCAGGAATATTGGGGAACATCTTGGGCAACTCGCGACGTTGCTCAACGATGGCGGTGGCCGAGCCCATTTCCCTGTAAAGCGCCACCATGGCGTTCAGGTGGAAATAGCTCAGGCGAGCCAGGGCGACGGTGTTTATCAGTTCGTTGTCCAATTTGCTTGTTCTGCTAACGTGCTTGTTGCTTTATAACTTGTCGAAGCCGAAGGCGCGGTCGTAATCTTCGCTCACGCCGAGCTTGCCGTTGATTAGCGTCACGAGGTCGACATCCGCATGGAAGCTCAACCGCATGTCCGAGGCGCGATAGATGTCGTGCTCGAAGACATAGCGCATGCCTTCCTTCTTCAGGTTGAGACACGACACCATCTCATCGTCGCAGCGCAGTGGCGTCTTGAATTTCAGTTGCATGCGCGCCACCACGGCGTCGACGCCTTTCTCATGGAGGGCCGAGAAGCTCACGCCAAGACTGCGCAAGAAACGGTGACGTGTGTGCTCCGTGTAGTGCAGGTAGTTGGCATTGTTGACAATGCCCTCGATGTCGCACTCATAGTCGCGCACATCCATCCGTGTGGTAAACAGGTATTCTTTCATATTTAGTTATGCGTTGTAATCATGCCAATGGGCGTCCGCCCCATCCTATCCCTTGAGATACTCATATCCGAAACGGCAGCGAAGGCAGTCGCGCCGGTCACAATATTCATTCTTCAACTGTATGAGCGCTTGCGAGTCACCAGCGTTGTCGACCGCCAGCCCACACTCCTTCCACATGCGTACGATGTGATTGTTCTCAGCACGCAACTGCTCCAGGAAGCTGAAGGCACGGTCGCAGAGCCGTTCGTCGCGCTTGTGGCGGCCATAGGCGAAGAGCATGGGGACGACCGTGTTGATGAGAAGCAGGTTGACCGACGAGGCCGACAAGCGTTTCTCGCTATGCGCACTCTCACAGCCGAAGGCGTAGTGGGTCTGCCAATAGTCGGTGACGGATGTCTCAAGCAACTGTTCGGCTTGCTTCAGGTCCTCACATTCCACAAGCTGGGACAGTCCTGCCTTGCGGAGGAAATAGAGATGAGCCAACTGGGAGATGCGGATGTGGGGGAAGTTCTGAGGACGCAACCTCAGGAAGCGCCACAAGCGATAATCGATGGGGCGAAGTCCAAACTTATGCGCCAAATACTTGTACTCGCTGCCCAAGCGTTGGAAATAATCGTCGTCGAGCGCAGCCTCGCGATGACGCTCAGGTATTGATTGCGGGTCGAGCAAGCCCGCCTGGCCCATGAAAAAGGCCTCTATCTGGAAGATGTCATCACGATGGTGGCCAACCGAACCCAGTGGGACGTTGAGCGCCCATTGCTCCATGGCGTCGCCATTGACGCCAAACCCATAGTTGCGCGCCATGGTGACGAAATAAGCCGCCGCCCAGGAGCCGTCACACAGAGCGGCCCGCCTGCGGATGTCCTCCGTCTTGCGCTCCAATCGTTCGGTCTCAAGAGCGCTCATCCAAGAGTGGACCATCAGCCTGGAAAGGCGCGGGACTATCTTGTAACAAGGCGGATAATTGTCGGCCTGCAGCAGCGTCTCATAGTTGCGGCGCACCGATTCGGGCACGTCAAGCTGCATTTGTGGTGGCGTCAAGCCATTGGCCGTGCGCACCTCGGCGTCAACCACGCCCGCCACATGAAGCACGACATTGTTGTAATGGTCATCACGGTCATGGCCATGGAGGAACCAGTCTGTCGACTTGTCGTGGATTTCCACATTGCCCACCCACAGATCACCATCGATTTTCACCTTCGCGTTGAAGAAATCGGGGCCCGCATTACGGTTGTGCAGACCAGGGTCTATCACTTCCACGACCTGTCCGTCGGTGGTATGAAGCGTGCCGAGGGGATACATCTTGTGTTTCCAGCAATAGTGCAACAGCTGTTCCATGTCCTAAAGAGATTTAGGTCACACCGTTCACTGCCAGGCCTGGCTGTCGCTCAGAACTTCCAAAGCCTTGTTGACAATGTGGTTCTGCTCGTTGATGACCTGGAAGTATTCGCTCATGTCCCACAGGTCGCGCGCCACGAGAGCCTTGAGCTGCGTGCGCAACTGAGGCAAGGTCTGTGCCAGTTCCTGGTCGTCTTTCGGCTCCACATTCGCCTTCTTTCCCTCAGCCAACACCTCATCGAGCAAGCTCTGGGGCACCGTGAACGAAGAGAGGAACGACTGGAAGGTGGGATACTGCCGGCGCAACTGCTTGCGGTGGTTGTCCACATACTTCAAGTTTTCCTTGATGATGATGCCCTTGGCGGCCAATTGCCTGTGGAGGCGCGTGTATTGAGTGGTGTCGAGGGGCACGAAATAGTCGGGCATGATGCCTCCGCCGCCATAGACTGTGCGGTGACGCCGCAAGGTGTAGAACTTCAACGAGTCGGCAAAGTGGATGGAGTCGGCGCTGTAGAGCTCGCCATGCTTGTAGCGGCTGTCAAGCTCCTGCTCATAGGCCTTGAGATCGCCTTTCTTGTAAGGTTTCTGTATGCAGCGTCCTGTGGGCGTGAAATAATGGGCGATGGTGATGCGCATCATCGAACCGTCGGAGAAGTCGACGGGGCGCTGGACGAGCCCCTTTCCGAAAGAGCGGCGTCCCACCACGATGGCGCGGTCCTGGTCTTGCAGGGCACCCGTGACGATTTCTGACGCCGAGGCTGAGAACTCATTGACCAACACCACCACATGCCCTGTCTGCAACGTGCCATTGCCCTGCGCATGATAGTCGTTGCGGGGCACACGCCTGCCATCGGTATAGACAATGAGGTCGCCCTTCGACAGGAACTCATTGGCAATCTGCACGGCGGCAATCATGTATCCGCCACCATTGTCTTGCAGGTCGAGCACCAAGTCTTTCATGCCTTGGCGCTGCAAGGCCTTGACCGCCTCCATAAACTCCTTGTAGGTGGTAGCGCCAAAGCTGCCAATGCGCACATAGCCCACGCCGGGGCGTATCATGTAGCTGGCGTCGAGCGTCTTCACGGGAATCTTGTCGCGCACGACGGTGAATGTCAGCTTTTCCTTGATGCCTCTTCTCACGATGGTCAGCACCACCTTGGAGCCTTTGGGGCCGCGCAGGCGCCTCACGATCTCGTCACGGGCCATGTTCACGCCCGCGATGGCGGTGTCGTTGACGGCGACGATGCGGTCTCCGGCCAGGATGCCCACTTTCTCCGAGGGACCGCCGGTGACGGGCTGGATGACAAGCAATGTGTCGTTCTGGATGTTAAACTGCACGCCTATGCCCTCAAAAGAGCCTCCCAGCGACTCGTTCATGGCCTTTGTCTCCTTGGCTGTGGAGTAAGAGGAATGGGGATCGAGCTTCTCCAGCATGCCACGTATGGCGTTCTCGACCAACTTCGCCTGGTCGACCGTGTCGACATAGAGATCGCTGATGGCCAGCTCGGCTATCTGGAGCTTTCGCATTTGCTCCTCGTTGACGCCATGCGAGCTTCGCTGCGCCCGCAAGGCCGTGCAGGGGAGAAGAGACAGTATCAAGGTAAAGACGGGCACGAAAAGGCGTGAAAGCCCCATGCGGGCTTTCATATGGAAAAGACGCTGTTGTCGCAAGGCTGAAAGATTGTTGGTCATGATTATATAAATGTGTGTGGTTTTTATTCTTCCTCGGGGATGTCCTCCTCGATCACAAGGTTGTCGATGATGAAGTTTTGGCGCTCCATGGTGTTCTTTCCCATGTAGTATTCGAGGAGTTTCTGCACCTGGTCGTTCTTGTGGAGCGTCACCTGCTCCAGGCGCATGTCGGGCCCGATGAAGTGCGCAAACTCATCGGGAGAGATCTCGCCGAGGCCCTTGAAGCGTGTGATTTCGGGGTCGGGTCCCAAGTCGCGGATGGCATTGACACGCTCCTCGTCGGTGTAACAGTAGCGGGTGATGAAGTCGCTCTTCTTCTCCCCCTTGCCAAGACGACTGTCGTAATCGGCAATCATCTTCTTGTCCTTGATTTTCGTGCGGCGGTTGCGCACGCGGAAGAGAGGCGTCTGCAGCACGTAGACGTGTCCTTTCTTGATCAGCTCGGGATAGAACTGCAAGAAGAAGGTGATGATGAGCAGGCGGATGTGCATGCCGTCGACATCCGCGTCGGTGGCCACGATGACCTTGTTGTAACGCAGGTTGTCGAGACCGTCCTCGATGTCGAGCGCAGCCTGCAGGAGGTTGAACTCCTCGTTCTCATAGACCACCTTCTTGGTCAGCCCGAAGGAGTTGAGTGGCTTGCCCCTGAGGGAGAACACCGCCTGGGTGTTGACGTCACGGCTCTTGGTGATGCTGCCGCTGGCCGAGTCGCCCTCGGTGATGAAGATGCAGCTCTCCTCCTTGCGGTTGTCCTTGGCGTCGCAGTAGTGTATGCGGCAGTCGCGCAACTTGCGGTTGTGCAGGTTGGCCTTCTTGGCGCGTTCACGCGCCAGCTTGGTGACGCCGGCCATGGCCTTGCGCTCGCGCTCGCTCTCCTTGATCTTGCTCTCAAGCACGTCGGCCACGTCCTCCTTGTGGATGTGGAGGTAGTTGTCCACCTCGCGCTTGATGAAGTCGCCGACATACTTGTTGATGGTCTCCCCGCCGGGCTCCATCAGCGTGGAGCCCAGCTTGATCTTGGTCTGCGACTCAAACACAGGCTCTTCCACATTGATGGCGATGGCCGCCACGATGCCGTTACGGATGTCGGTATATTCGTAGCTCTTGTCGTAGAACTCCTTGATGGTCTTGGCTATGTGCTCCTTGAAGGCGCTCTGGTGGGTGCCGCCTTGCGTGGTGTGCTGGCCGTTGACGAAGCTGTGATACTCCTCGCCATACTGGTTGGTGTGGGTGAAGGCTATCTCGATGTCCTCGCCCTTGATGTGGACGATGGGATAGAGCGGGTCGGTGGTCATGGTGTCCACGAGCAGGTCTTCCAGTCCGTTGCGGCTCTTGATGCGCCTGCCGTTATACATGATGGTGAGGCCAGAGTTGAGGTAGGTGTAGTTGCGGAGCATGGTCTCCACAAACTCCTCATGGAACAGGTAGTTCTTGAAAAGCGTTTTGTCAGGCTCAAAGAAGATGTAGGTACCGTTCTCGTCATCTGTGTCCTCCGTGCTGTCACTCACCAGCTTGCCACACTCAAAGGCCAGGCTGCGCACCTTGCCCTCCCTGAAGCTCTTCACCTCGAAGTGGGAGCTGAGGGCGTTGACGGCCTTCACGCCGACGCCATTGAGGCCTACACTCTTCTTGAAGGCCTTGGAGTCGTACTTGCCTCCGGTGTTGAGCACGGAGACGGCCTCCACGAGCTTGCCCTGGGGGATGCCACGGCCATAGTCGCGCACGGAGACGCGCAGGTTATCGTCGATGTCGACCTCGATGCGGTCGCCCGCTTTCATCTTAAACTCGTCGATGGAGTTGTCGATGACCTCCTTGAGGAGCACGTAGATACCGTCCTCCGGGAGTGATCCGTCGCCCAGGCGGCCAATGTACATGCCCGGACGGGTGCGCACATGCTCCATGTCGCTCAAGTGGCGGATGTTGTCATCCGTGTAGGCGACAGTGGGCTGCACGGGGTCCTGTGGTTGCGTTTCGTTGGATATGTCGTTGCTCATGGATTGTATGTGTTCTTGATGTCAATGGTTGTTGTCCCTTCCTTGCGGCGGAAGGGACGGAGGCCGTCAGAGATTCTTGCGGTAACAGCGGCGGCGCTTGTGGTTGACGGGGTTCAATGGGCCCCACTGTCCCTGCACGCCCTCGTTGCTCTCCATCTCCACTTGTGTCTCGCCCCACTTGAACCCGTAGTCGATGTAGCGGGGGATGAGGTCGGCGAAGAGCAGGGCGTTGGCGCCCTTGGCGCGATACTCGGGCAGGAAGCCCACCAGCAAGAGGTCGACGCCCTCGGTCTTGTGGCACTTGATGGCACGCAGCACGTGCCACCAGCCGAAGGGCAACAGGCGTCCGCGGTGGCACTTCTGCAAGGCGCGTGAGAGCGACGGGATGGTGATGCCCATGCCCGCCACGGCGTCGTCCTTGTTGCCGTCGAGGATGACGGTGACAAGGTTGAGGTCCACCATGGGCATGTACATCTTCACATACTGGTCAATCTGGCGGTCGGTGAGCGACACAAACCCGTAGAGGTCGGTGTAGGTGGCGTTGATAATCTCAAAGAGCTTGCGGCCCCAGCCACCCTTCCACACGTCGTCACGGGTCAGCTTCTTCACGTGCAAGTTGTAGCGTTTCTCGACCAGCTTGGCTATCTTGGCGTATTTCTCGGGCACCTTCTCGGGCACGGGCAGGTAAAACTCCACGTAGTCGTTGTCCTTGTCCCAGCCGCCGAGTTGCTCCATGTGGCGCGGGTAATAGTCATAATTGTAGATGGTGGCCATGGTGCCGAGCTTGTCGAAGCCCCATGTCAGCATGCCCTCGGGGTCCATGTCTGAGAACCCGAGAGGTCCCACCATGGCGGTCATGCCGTTGGCGCGGCCATAGGCTGCCACGGCGTCGAAGAGCGCGCGGCTCACCTCGATGTCGTCGATGAAGTCGATCCATCCGAAGCGCACGTCCTTCACCTTCCAGTGCTCATTGACGCGGTGGTTGATGATGGCCGCCACGCGCCCCGCCACCTTGCCGTCCTTATAGGCCAGGTAATACTCGGCGTCGCAAAAGTCGAAGGCAGCGTTCTTGTCCTTGCTCAGCGTGTTCTTGTCGTCGCTGTACAGGTTGGGCACATCATAAGGGCTGCCCGCATACAAATCGTAATGAAAATCTATGAAGGTCTTGAGATCCTTGGCGGTCTCCACCTTGCGTATTTCTACTCCCATGAAAGTTATAAATTCTTGATGTTGAAAGCCTTTAAGTATGCAAAAATAAAACTTTTTAGCTGAAAAGCCAAATCGAAAGGTTATTTTTCGTTTCTTTATCGTATTTTTGCAAAGTAATCATGAACTCTGAAACCAAACGACCCTAAACCAGACACGACAATGACTAAAATGGAAAACGACCGACAGACCTTTCATTCCACGGGCTTGCGCAGATGCCTGGCGACGGCCCTGTGCCTGCTCGCGGCTCTCACCACGTGGGCGCAAAAACAACTGTTCAACGACGGATGGACGTTCCGCTATGGCGATGGCGACGTGGAAAGCGTGAGCCGGCAGGACGGCTGGAAAAGCGTGAACCTGCCCCACGACTGGAGCATCCTCATGCCCTTCAGCGAGAAGAGCCCGTCGGGCAACGACGGCGGCTACCTGCCCACTGGGACGGGTTGGTACAAGAAAACCTTCGACGTGGACGACAAATGGCTGGGAAACGGCGCGCCGGGTGACGGTCAGCAGGCCAACAACCGGGTGGACCTCTACTTCGAGGGGGTCTACATGAACTCGGACGTCTACGTCAACGGACAGCGCGTGGGCGGACACCCCTACGGCTACACCAGCTTCTTTTGCGACATCTCGAAGGCTATACGCAAGGGGACGAACACCCTCCTGGTGCGCGTGGACAACTCAAAGCAGAAGAATTCTCGCTGGTATACGGGTTCAGGCATCTACCGCAACGTGTGGCTCATCCGAAAGAAGGCGATGGGAATCGACCGTTGGGGCGTGCAGATCACCACGCCCTCGGAGCATGAGGTGCGACTGAAGACAACGCTCTACAACCAGACGGGCCATGCGGCCAACGCCAAGCTGGTGGTGCGCCTGGGCGCGCAGATCGAGACAGAGATCGGCACGCTGCTGGAGCGGCTGGCGGGCGCGGATGGCGCTATGTACCGCTACATCAGCCAGCGCATCGAGGAGCTGGACGGAAGGAAGCAGGCGCTTGCGGGAGATATTTCCCGCCAGCGGCGGCAAAGGGAGGCGGACTGCCCGGAGATCAGCGATCCGTCCGCCCTGTGGGATAGGCTGTGCTTTGACG
>DAIOEQ010000019.1:0-3284 GCA_036746215.1 Prevotella sp. | reverse complement strand
GCCAGCCAGGCCGTCAGCCTCGACGGCGACAGCGCAAAGGTGGTGGAACAGGTGTTCCGGGTTGACAACCCGCGCCTCTGGAGCCCCGAGCACCCCAACCGATACAAGGCGGTGGTGGAGCTGCAGGACGCCACGGGCAAGGTCATCGACCGCGAGGAGCGCTGGTTCGGCATACGCACCCTCAGCTATGACGCCACCCATGGCCTGACGCTCAACGGCCACAGCGTCAAGCTCAACGGCGGATGCCTGCACCACGACAACGGCATCCTGGGCGCGGCGGCCTGGAAAGACGCGGAGGTGCGCAAGGTGCAACTGATGAAGCGGGCGGGATACAACGCGGCGCGGACCAGCCACAACCCACCGTCGGAGGCGTTCCTCGACGCGTGTGACTCTTTGGGGCTGCTCGTCATCGACGAGGCGTTTGACGGATGGCGTAGCGCCAAGAACACCTACGACTACTCGACACTCTTCGACCAATGGTTCGAGAGGGACATCGAGGCCATGGTGCGGCGCGACCGCAACCACCCCAGCGTCATCTGCTGGAGCGTGGGCAACGAGATCATCGAGCGCAAGTCGAGGGAGGCGGTGGCCACGGCCTACCAGCTGCGCGAGCAGGTGAGGCGATGGGACGACACGCGACCCATCACGTCGGCTCTCGCGGCATGGGACAGCGACTGGGAAATCTATGACCCGCTGGCGTCGGCACAGGACATCGTGGGCTACAACTACATGATACACAAGGCGGAGAGCGACCACAAGCGGGTGCCCAACCGGGTGATGTGGCAGACGGAGTCGTATCCCAGGGACGCCTTCACCAACTGGAAGCGGTGCATGGACCATCCCTACATCGTGGGCGACTTCGTGTGGACGAGCATCGACTACATCGGCGAGAGCGGCATCGGCCGCTACTGGCACGACGGCGACCCGGAAGGCGAGCACTTCCAGCGGCCCCTGTGGCCTTGGCACGGCGCCTACTGTGGCGATATCGACCTGACGGGCCACGTGAAGCCCATCGGCCACTACCGCTCATTCCTCTGGAACGAGAACCAGCCCGAGAAGCTCTACATGGCCGTGCGCGAGCCTGACGGCTACGTGGGCAAGGTGCGCACTGGACTGTGGGCCACATGGCCCACGGTGGAAAGCTGGAACTGGCCCGGATGGGAAGGCAAGGACATCGACGTGGTGGTCTGCACGCGCGAGCCGAAAGTGACGCTCTATCTCAACGACAAGTTGGTGGGAACCCAGGACGTCGATCCTGAGAAGGGTTACGAGGTGACGTTCCGCCTGCCTTACCAGCCGGGTGTGCTGAAAGCGGTGGCGGGCAGCCACAAGCAGGTCATCCGCACGGCGGGCAAGCCGGCGCGCATCGTACTGAAGGCCGACCGCGAGACGATGGAGAGGGGCGGACTGGCATTTGTCGAGGCATGGATAGAGGACGCGGACGGCAACATCTGCCCCACAGCCTCCAACCGACTGACCTTTGAGGTGACGGGCGGCGAACTGCTGGCGGCGGGCAACGCCGACATCAAGGATCCGGAACCTTACTACGACCACGAGCATCGTGCCTGGCACGGACACGCGCTGGCCGTGGTGCACGACAAGGGGACGAAAGGGAAACTGACGCTCCGCGTGACGGCCAAGGGCCTGAAAGGGGCCAAGGTGAGCCTCGCCGTCCAGTAGGCCGGCCGCTCTCTCGCCACCTCACGGCATGGCTGACAACACATCTCACGATAGAACGCGTAAGCCGCTCCGTAAACCATACGGGGCGGCTTTTCGTTTGTCTCTTTTTGGAAAAAGGGAGGGAGCGTCAGCAGAGGGCACACTTCTCGGTGAGAAACAGGCGGTGGTCGTTGCCAATGGTGGTGGCAAACACGTAAAGGCTGCCACCATCCTTGAGCTTCAGCCGACGGCGAAGAGCATCGGCCGTGAGGGGGAAGTGACGGACCGCGATGTTGGCCTGGCTGACTCCCTGGAACGCCTGGCGGAGCTCGCGCTTGTTCATCGAAGTGACTTGGAGGATGCGAAACTGGCGACCAGGGAAGTCGGAAATGGGATTGCGGGACACGAAGAGATGGGCGTCAGCTCCTAACTGGGGCACGCCAAAGGCCGCCTCAAGCTCGCGGAAGCAGCCGGCCTTCATCACGCTGCTGTTGGGAACAAGCAGAATGCCGGGGCTCACCAGGGGCGGAGGAGTGGCAAGAGACAGGGTGTCGGACACGAGATAGCCGAACGTCTGCCCGTCGTTGGCACAGACCACACGCAGCGGACGCGCCTCACGCGACAGCGCAAGCAGGAGTTCCTTACACTCGTTGGCCACCGAGACCACGTGCACCTCAACGACATGCCGCAGCTTGCGCACGGCCTCATGCCAGTCGAGCATGGGCGAGAGCTTCACCAGCACCGCGTCGGCCCGCTGCACCAAGGCGTCGGCAAGGCCCACCACATCGGGCGTGCAGTCTTCCATGCCAAAGACCTTGCGGCCATGACTGTCGCGACGGGCGGGGTCGAGATAGATGAGCACAGGATGGACATGGGAAGACAAAAGGCCCTTGACGGGCAGCGATTGCAGGTAGGACGTGCCATCACCACACACCACCTCGGCCTGTGGCAGTCCCAGCAAGGGGAAGTTGTGGCGGGCGATGCGGCACAACGTCTCGTTGCGCTCCACATAGGTGGCGCGGGAAAAGCCTCGCGCCATCAGCGAGAAATCAACACCAAAGCCGCCCGTGAGATCCACCAGGCGGCAGTCGGCCTTGCCGTCCCCTGCCACCAGGCGCGCGGCCAGGGCTGCCTTGTAGCGCGCCGTGGCCTCGCTGGAGCACTGTTCCATGTTGAGATGAGGCGGATAGACCACGCCCTCACACGAGGCCCACGAGGGCAACTTGCGGCGGGCGGTCTGCCAACCACTGATCTGATCCAAGGCCCAGGGCAGGTCCACATCGGGATGCTTGTCGCCAAGAAAAGCCAGGCGGCGCACATCGTCATCGCGATGGTCGCGCACAAACTGGAGGGTTGCTTCGTTCTTCATGATGTTCTGCGTCTTCTTATCAGGAAACGACTGACAACAGCCCTTTCCCGTTGCAAAGGTAGGAAAAACTATTCGGTTGGAAAACCTAAAAACACTTTCACTGCATACAATGCATATGTTAAAGCACCGAATTACATGAAAAAAAATCACAGAATCATTTGGCACACACAAAAATAAAGCCTATCTTTGTGAATAGTTTGATAAGCCTAAAGATCAAGTTGAAACAAGAGTAAGGACACTTATTTTTCATAGCCTC
>DAIOEQ010000018.1:14605-16850 GCA_036746215.1 Prevotella sp. | reverse complement strand
AGGCTTCAACCCAGGCCACGCTCACCCGCTCGTTCCCAATCAACATCACTGACGTGGTGTCCGACAAGAAATCCATCACGGTGAAATGGCAATGCCCCGAGTTCAAGGGCAACGACAACTATGCCTTCAAGCTGTTCCGCACCGAGAGCAAGAACGGCCTGCCAGGTGACGACTGGACGGAGGTGGCCACCGTCAACGTCACCGACAAGGGCAAGACCCAATATGAATATACCGACTCGCGCGACCTCAAGCTCTGTCCCACTTATATATATAAGGTGCAGGTCACGATGCTCGAGAACAAGCTCTTCTCAAGCGCCAACATCCTGGAGGGACGCATCACCGGCAACTCGCAGGTGACAGCGGTCAGCGCCACCAAGGGCGACCACAACGGACTGGTGAAGGTGGCGTGGGAAGCCGATCAGGTGGGAGCCGACGTGACACGTTACGAAGTGGCGCGCCGCGTGAAGGGCACCGACACCTGGGCCATCATCTACAAGACCAGCGGCACCGCCACGTCCTACTATTACGAGGACCAGACGGCCCTGCCCGGACAGTATTACGACTACAAGGTGGTGAGCGTCACCACCTGCGACGGCAGCGACACACGCCTTGAGAAGACCGATGACGGATTCAGCCGGGCCACGGGCATCGTGTCGGGCCGCATCACCTATGGCACGGGGACAGCCGTGGCCGGCACGCGCGTGGCCCTGGTGCGCGGCGACGGCAACCGGCAGCAGGATGGACAGTTCTATGCCCTGCGGGTGTCGGGAGCCGGCGACGGCGTGTTCCTCAGCAAGGACAGCGAGACGCTCAACAAGTATTTCGCCTCCAAGCCCTACACCCTGCAGATGATGGTGCGCCCCGACGACTCGCAGACAGGCAGCACGCCAACCATCCTCGACCTCGGAGGCCAGTTGCAGTTGACGCTCGGCGCGGCCGACGCTGGCGGCAAGGGCTATCAGCTTATCGTGAAGAGCGCATCCGCTTCGGTCCCAACCGACATCTACCTGCAACCCAACGCCTTCACGTCGCTCACTCTCGCCGTAGACGCGACAGGCGCAGCCACCGTGACGGCTGTCAATGCCGACGATGCCGTTACCGCCGTGCCGCTTGCCGACAAGCTCAGCGCCAAGGTGCGGTTTGCCGATGCCGACGACACGGGATTGTGTCTTGGCGGCAGCTATCAGTCATCGGCGGAGCGTGCCTTCACGGGGTATGTCGACGAGATGCGCGTGTTCAGCGATAAGGCTTTGAGCCGTGAGGAGATACTCGCCAACTACAACCACACCCTCTGCGGCACGGAGGATGCCCTCGTGGCCTACTGGCCCGTCGACGAGGGCTTCGGCGGACAGACCACCGCCTACGACTACTCCAAGACGAGTGGCGTGGCCAACGGCAACCACGCGCGCCTCGGCGCCGGCACATGGCCCACGGGTAGCGTCATCCCCACCTCGCATCAGCTCGGGCTCTTTGCCCTGACCGACACACAAGGCAACTTCGTCATCCGCGGCGTGCCCTTCACGGGCGAGGGCACCAACTATATGGTCATACCCTCCTTGGGCGTGCACGAGTTCTCGCCCACCTATTCAGCCCGCTACGTCAGCGCCTCATCGCTCGTGCATAGCGGGGTCGACTTCACCGACGTGTCGTCATTCCCCGTGTCGGGCACAGTCTTCTATGAAGGCACCGACTATCCCGTGGAGGGATGCACCTTCTATGTCGATGGCACGATATGCAGTCGCGACGGCGAACTCATACAGTCGGCTGCGGACGGAACATTCACTCTCAGCGTGCCTATCGGCGACCACTTCATCCAGGTGAAGAAGG
This sequence comes from Prevotella sp., assembly GCA_036746215.1. GTDB lineage: Bacteria > Bacteroidota > Bacteroidia > Bacteroidales > Bacteroidaceae > Prevotella. The sequence continues at coordinate 15,023 of DAIOEQ010000018.1, read as the reverse complement.
ACGGGCATGTGTTCGCTTCCGCCGGACGCTATCCCGCTGACCCGAACGGCGCCGGCGTGAAGACCACCTTTGACCGCGAGATCAAGAGCATGGAGTTCATCGACCAGACGCTCGTCAACTTCACAGGCCGTGTGGCGGGTGGCAGCATCGAGGGCGAGAAACCCGTTGGATTCGGCGCAAGCCATAACAACATCGGCGTCACCGAACTTGTTCTCACTCCCACCAACGACCGCTATCGCCTCAACGTGGTGAAGAAAGTGGACGGTACCTCTTACAGCTACGAGACCAACACTGCCAAGGCTACCGTGCAGTCGGCCACCAGCGCCATTGCCAGCCGCTCATGGCGCGGCGCGGGCGACACCGCCAAGAAGATCTTCATACGCACCGACTCGCTCACGGGTGAGTTCTCGGCCATGGT
>DAIOEQ010000018.1:6849-14595 GCA_036746215.1 Prevotella sp. | reverse complement strand
ACAATGTGGAGAGCATGAAGGTCGTGGCCACAGGCCAAAGCGTGGGCGACGCCACTACCGTCGATGCCACCAATCCGCTCGTGGAGTTGACCGACACCTTGGTCACAGACGATGGATTGCGCCAGGAGTATGCCTACCACTGCAAGCTTCGTCAGACCTATCATAGCGCACCCTCGTTCACCGTCACCCAGCGTGGCCACGACGATGGAGCCTTCGGATTGTCGAAGTATGAGATAGAGGATGCCAACGGCAAGCTCGCCATCGATGACATCTACACCATTGACACCAACGGCAAGGTGAGCTACAACTATGGAGGCGCCATCTTCGAAAGCGAGGAAAACTACACCTTCGACCTCAATGGCTTCGAGGAGTATGTCAACCACGACGTAAAGAACCAGCCCGTGGCGTCACGTGTGCCGCTCAGCGGCAACGTGGTGACCATCAACAACGCCCTCTCCGCCTCACAGAAGGTTTATCTCGAGAACAACACGGCGGGCAAACCAGCTGGCTCGTTGGTCGAGCTGGAGAGCAATCAGCTACAGCTCGACAGCCTTGGTCGCGCCGTCTACACATGGAAGGCCGGACTGCCCAACATCACCGCGCCTTACTCGCGCACCCTCTCCATCAGCTACGACATCGACGACCGCACCTACAACTGGGACGGCAGTGGCATGGAAGGCATCATACTCGGTTCGCTGCCCACGGGCAACAACTTCGTGACGAGCGGCCCCGATGTGGTGGAGATGATTCTGCGCGACCCGCCCGGCACAGGCTCAAGCGCTGAGTGGACCAGCGGCAGCGTCACGTCCTCATCCACCAGCAGCGGCAGTGTGTGGACTTCTGATAGTGAAGTGCTGACCTCCTCCAAGTTTGGTGTGGATCTAACGACGCTTAAAGGAACCTTTGGCTTCGGACTACTCAACAGTGTAGAGAGTAAGAACGAACTGAACGTTGGCCTTAATGTCGTCACAGAAGGCGAGAACGCCAGCACTTGGAACCGCACCATAACCGCCACACGCACCATATCCACATCGTCAGCTCCAGAGTATGTGGGTGCCAATGGCGATGTGTTCATCGGTTCGGCTACCAATCTCATCTATGGATTGGCACGCGACATCAACTTCCGCCGACAAGGAACGAGCGACAAGGCTACATTGGAACTGAAGGACATCATCACCACGGGACTCAACTTCAAGACCATGTTCAACTACACGGAAAACTACGTGGAGAACGTATTGTTGCCCAACCTGCGCGCCATGCGCAACAGCCTGTTGCAGACCGTTGCCAGCACACAGGGCTACAGCAATACGACGGACCATCCCGTATACCTCACTACGCTTGCTGCCGACGACCCACGCTTCGGAAGTTCCAACCACGACAAGAAGGTATGGGGTTCGAAAGCCACCAAGCATGTATCCGTCAGCGGACCGTCGTACACTATGATTGCGCCCAGCAATAAAAACCAATGCTATAGCGACTCGGTGGAATGGTGCAACTCGCAAATCCAGATTTGGGAGAATACGCTCGCCACCAACGAAAAGGAGAAGGTACTTGCCTACGAGAACCGTGACGAAAACCTTGACCAAAACTTCTCGTTCGACTCGGGCAGCAGCATAACAATGAGCCGACAGACAGAAGAAAGCAGTGGAAGCACACACGAATGGACCGTTACTTCGGCTGCCGTATTGTCTGATTCATGGGGAATGAATATCGACGGAACAGGTGTGCAATGGACTATCTCTACAAGGACTGGAGGCGGAGCGCATCACACTTCAGAGGATACCAAGACTGACTTCTCGTCGTTCAGTTACACTCTTGCTGAGGAGGGCGACGACGACGCCCTGACAGTGGACGTATATAAGTATGGCGCTTACTCGCCCATCTTCCGCACGCGCGGCGGACAGACCTCTGGTCCGTATGAGGGCGAGGTGAAGACCAAGTATTATCGTCCGGGCACCACCATCATGGAGGCCACCATGCAGATAGAGGTGCCGCAGATCGCAGTGGATGTGCCAGTGGTCAGCAATGTGCCGACAGGCAGCGCGGCCAACTATACGCTACGCCTGACCAACGCCTCGGAGATTGACGAGGATGTCTACTACAAGCTACTGATGATCGACGAGACCAATCCTGGCGGCGCCAAGATCACCATCGACGGCATGCCGCTCACCGACAACCGCATCATCAAGATACCAGCCGGCGAGACGGTCACCAAGGCCATGCAGCTCTGGCAGACCAACACCAGCGTGCTCGACTATAAGGATATCGGCATCGTGCTTGCCTCACAGACGCAGTACGACCCGACGAGCACCTGGGACCAGATAGCCGACACCGTGTATGTGACGGCGCAGTTTGTGCCATCATCGTCGGCCGTGACGATGAAGCTCGACCGCACGACGCTCAATTCGCAGACGGGCGATGAGCTGAACATCTCGTTCAGCCAGTTTGACCGCGACTACCATAACCTCAAGGCGTTCCGCATACAGTATCGCAAGCAGGGCGACACCGACTGGAAACTTGTGCGCGAGTATGTGCTCAAGGAAGCTGATCGCACGGAGAACAACGAGTTGCTGCCCACCACAGCCACTGTGTCGTACCGGTTGCCGATGCGCGACTTCAGCGATGGCGACTACACCTTCCGCATCCTCTCCGTAAGTGCTTACGGCAATGAGGAGGTGTACAACTCCAGTGAGGAGATTGCCCTCGTGAAGGACATGCAACGCCCGCAACCGCTCGGGCTGCCGGCACCTACCAATGGCATCCTCTCGCCAGGTAGCGACATAAGCGTTGAGTTCAACGAGAAATTCCTCAAGGGCGAGCTCACAAAGACCGCCAACTTCATCGTCACAGGTGTGCTCAACGGCACAGAGGTGTCGCACGCCACCGCACTTGGTATGACGGGCGCAGAAAACACAGCCGCTACCGAGGCCGACATCAACCTTGCGGGCAAGTGCTTTACCCTCGACGCCTGGGTGAACCTCAAGGGCGCTGGCACCTTGCTGGCACACGGAAAGGGACGACAGAAGTTCGTGGTGGCCCTTGACGACAACCGCCATCTCCAGGTGAAGATTGGCGAAAACATCTATGTGTCGAAGGCTGAGATGCCTATGGGCAAATGGACATTCCTCACGATGAGCTATGCCGCGGAGACCAGTGGCAACACGCTGATTGCGGCTGTGGCTGAGGGAGAGACCACCACCACGCTCTTTGACAACACTCGGGTGGCAAGCTACGATGGCGACGGACCGCTCGCTGTCGGGCTGCACATGACGGGAGCCATCCACGAGCTGGCTCTGTGGGATGAAGCCCGTGACATGACCATGGCGCTGGCGGAGCGAGGGAAGACCAAGAGCCCTGCAACGCCCCATCTCATAGGCTACTGGAAGATGAATGAGGGCGAGGGAACCACCATCGCTGACTATGCGCGCAATCGCCATCTGAGGATGAGCGGCGAGAACTGGTGGCTCAACAATGAGAACAAGGCCGTGACATTGGACGGAACCTCGCATCTTGACATTCCCACAGCCGACGTGTCGCCCCTTGCGGCCGACAACTGCGCTGTGGAGCTGTGGATGCGCGCCGGCAAGCAACAGGGGGAAACACAATTACTGCAGGCTGGCGAGGTGGAATTGTGGATGACGGCAGATGGCATGCTCCAACTGACATCTGGCGACAACACATTTGCCGCCGGGACCAAGTCGCTGCAAGACAACACATGGCACCATGTGGCCCTCAACATCTTGCGCAACGGCAACGCTGCCGTCTATGTGGATGGCGAGCGTGTGATGGCCACCAGTGTGGCTGACATAGGAACGACGGCGAGTGACAAGATGATAGTGGGCGCACGAAGACTCCTCACAGATGCGGGGAACTATCGGTATGACCGAATGCTCGTGGGATGCGTTGATGAGATACGCTTATGGAACGCCACTCTCACTGCTGACATGCTTAAGGCTCGCCGCAAGACGCGACTCGCGGGCAAGGAGCAAGGACTCGTGGCCTACTATCCGTTCGAGGAGATGACGCTCAATGCTTATAACCAGGTGGTGACCGTTGGGACCGATGACGACCTGTTGCGCCCTGACCACAAGGCTGTCTATGCCGACGCCCTCACATTCACCGATGAGGCTCCCGCCTTGAGGGAGAGACCGACAGAGACTAACGTCGATTACTCGTTCACGGCGAGCGACAACAAAATCGTGTTGACAATCAACGAGAAACCTGCCACCATCGCCGCATGCACGCTGCACTTCACGGTGCGCGACTTGCGTGATGTGAATGGAAACCTGTCGCAGCCTGTCTGCTGGAGCGCTTATGTCGACAACAACGAACTGGCATGGGACGATGATGAACTGAAAGTTGCGAAAGTAGCTGGCGAAAGCCTTGCCTTCGACGCAAGCTTTGCCAACAAGGGCGGTAAGCAGCAGCTGTGGTCCCTCAGTGGCCTGCCCTCTTGGTTGAAGGCCAGTGCCACGTATGGTGCTGTAGATCCGCTCAAGACGGAGACGGTAAGTTTCGAGGTGACGGAGGCAACTCCTGTTGGCAAGTATGAGGAAACCGTCTATCTCACAGGAAACGACGGCATTGCCACACCGCTCACCATCATGCTCACCGTGGAAGGCGACAAGCCCGCATGGACGGTAGACAAGGGAAGGTATGAGAGCACGATGAGCGTTATCGGGTCGCTTGCCATCCTCGGACAACCGAGCTATGACGCTGACGATATCGTGGGCGTGTTTGTGGACGGAGAATGCCGAGGCGTCGCCCATCCTGTTTACAACGCGCGTTACGACAACAGTTTCGTGCTTCTTGATGTCTATGGCAATGGAGAGGACGTAGGCAAGCCTCTTGTGTTCAAGGCATATGATGCCAGCACGGGCATCTTGTATCCCGTGGCTGCGACATCGCAGGATGTGACGTTTGGCGCCAATGTGCTCATCGGCAGATATGCTGACCCGCTGCTGATAGAGGTGGCCGACAAGATAGAGCAGGCGACACGGCTCGGCGCGGGATGGAACTGGATTTCATTCTACGCCAAGGCGGAGAAAATGGATGTCGAGAGCGTGTTTGCCAATGTGGCCGATGACGTGGTGACGGTGAAGACGAAAGATGCCTTTGCCAACTGCGACCAGGGCACATGGTATGGTAAGATGTTTGACGTGGACAACCGGTCGATGTACAAGGTGCGGATGACCGATGCGCAGGTGCTTAAGCTCATAGGCAACCGAGGCTCGGCGGACGATCGTGCCATCACCGTAGTGCCAGGTTGGAACTGGATTGCTTACAACAACGCGCAGACGGCCTCGGTGACCGACGCCCTGGCAGGCATGGAACCGCAAGATGGCGACATGATCAAGGGACAGTATGGCTTTGCCCTCTTCGATGGCTATGAATGGGCGGGCTCCCTGAAGGCGCTTGCTCCTGGACAGGGATACATGGTGCGGAGTGTAAGTGCGGGGACAAGGACGTTCCGCTATCCGACGTCGCCGGTGCCCTATGTGCCCAAGAAGGTTGCGGCACGTTCCAAGGCTTTCACTTTCCAGCCCATTGACCATCATAGGTATCCCAGCAACATGACGATAACAGCTCGCGTGACGCTCAATGACGAGGTGTTGCGAGATGCCGAGGTAGGGGTGTTCGCAGGCGAGGAGTGTCGCACGGTAGAGCGCACCGACGATGATGGATATGCTTACTTCACCGTGCCGGGAGAGGGCAAGTGCACCCTCAAGTTCCTGCTGGCCAAGGACGGGCAGACGTGGCTTGCCGATGTGACGGTCGACTTTGCGGAAGACGCCATATGTGGTTCCCGCAAGTTGCCGCTTGAGTTAGTGTTCGGCAAGACTACGCTTGTGGAAGGAGTGTCAGCTGACGGGGATGCCGTCGTGCGATGGTATGATGTCAGCGGAGTGCCGTTGAGCGGCAAACCGTCCGCTCCTGGCGTGTATGTGCGTAAGACACATGATGCCGAAACAGGACTGACCATAACCAGAAAGGTCGTTGTGAAATAAGCCGCTGGAAGAATCTTGGGCAAGGCGTCATCATGGGATGTGCCCTCAACGGTTCGCCAACCCATAAATGCTAACCCATAAATAGACAGGAGGCAAACGCTCGTATGTGGCGTTTGCCTCCTGTCTATTGGAAGTGCCTATTGAAGCCTCCTGTCTGTTGGAAGTGCCTATCGGTAAGCTTCCGGACTGTTGGAAGGTGTCTATTGGGAAGATTTCCGTCTGTTGGGATGTGCTTGTTGGTAAGGTAGGGTGGGGAAATGTGACTGTGACTGTAGCCTCGGGTATGGTTATAAGCCCTGAATGTGAGGGACGGCCTTGATAGCTGTTATAAGCCCCACCACGAGAGGTCGAGCTTTGACTCGACGGCGTTCTCGGCGTCGTCGGGCAGGTTGCAGAAGAAGTCGATGCCCGTGCGGCGTTCCAAGTCGTCGATGGAGATGGCGTAGGTGCGTAGGTTCTCGTCCTTGTTAACCTTTTCGTTCTTGTCACCCTTGAGCTTTTGTTCAAACCACAGGCCGATGGCATGGTACTGCCCATTCTTCACGGCGAGGATGGCGGCGAAGAAATACTTGGGCACGATGAGGCCGCTTCTGGTGTGTGTGGAGATCTGGCTGGTCTTGTCGATGGTGCCGCCCTTGCAGACGTAGAGCACGTCGCGGTAGGTGTTGGTGTTCCACTTATTGCGCAGCTGGTTCTCCATGGTGAGCCACACGCCCGTGTTGAAACTGTTGACTTGAGGCTGCATGTTGCTCAGGTAGTAGGTTTGCTCGTTGACATCCTTCGAGTAGAGGCGGTCGGCAGAGGGGCAGATATGGCCGCGGTCATAGCCTGAGTTCTTGTAGTCGGCGAGGGTGGTGCGATATTGTGCGGGCAGGTCAGGATCTTCCTGGAATGGGTCGCCGTGCCATGAGGTGTTATCCCAGTTTTTGCGATTCCAGTTGCTATGGCTGGTGAATGCGTTCATCTGGTAACAGGTCCAGCGTTGCGCCTTCTTGTCGCAGTCCCATTCCACGGCGAAGTTGACGCCATAGTTGTCCACCGAGTGAACGAGGACAATGTTGTTGCCATCAGTCTTCAGATGTGGAAACTCCAGATGGCCGTAGATGGCGCTTGTGGTGGTGGGGTTGCGATTGACGTTGGCGCCAGTCTCGGTGTCGTTTTTCTTGCCGGGGATGATGTCGTTCTCCTGACAAGAGAAACAAGTCAGGCAAAGCGTTAACAGTGAAAGGGCTACGAGATGAATGTGTTTCATGGTGTTGATCCTGAATAATCTTAGCGTGGTAAGAGTAATCTCAGCGTGTAGTGAGAATGGTTTTAGTGTGGTAAGAATGAAGAAAGTGCGGCGGAACGCATATGCAACTACGTTCGACCGCACTTTCTTAATGCTTTATACCGTGTGTAATTGTATGTCGAGTATTACTTCTTCAACTTACCGTAACGGTTCATGAAGCGGTCAACGCGACCGGCTGTGTCGACAAGCTTGCTCTTACCTGTGTAGAACGGGTGAGAGGTGCTTGAGATTTCGACCTTTACCACGGGGTAAGTCTCGCCTTCAAACTCTACTGTATCTGTAGTCTTGCATGTAGACTTTGTAAGGAACATATCGCCGTTGGACATGTCCTTGAACACGACGGGACGATAGTTTTCTGGATGAATACCTTTTTTCATTTTGTTTATTGTTGTGATGATGAATATTATGCCATATACAAATAGCGGGTGCAAAATTACGAAGAATTCT
>DAIOEQ010000018.1:0-6839 GCA_036746215.1 Prevotella sp. | reverse complement strand
ACCCGCCAAAGATTTGTGTAGCTTTTTGCTAAGTCTTTTTTACTTTACCACCACATTCTTGACTTGCCATGTGGGTGCGGCGTCAGCGGTGCTGGTGTACTGGAAGGCCACGTAGACGGTCTTCTTGCCGGCGAAGGCGCTCATGTCGCAGGTGGTGCTGACGAAGTTCCAGTTGTCGCCTGTGGGATAGGTCGACGGGGTGAGCTTGGTCCAGTTGGCGCCGTCGGTCGAGGCGAGCACCTGAAGCTCAGCGGCGGCGTTGACTAAGTACTTGGCAGCCTGGTCGTAGGTCAGCGTGGCTGTGGTGAGTCCCTCGAGGCTGAAGACAGGCGAGATGATCATGCTCTGTGCGGGGTTGTTCTTCCCGCCTGCATAGGCTCCGGCCTTCATGTAGTGTTTTGTGTCGTCATACTTCCACACGTAGGTCAGCGTTCCGCTGAGCGAGATGTCCTTGATGGTGAAGCCCTCGTCGCCTGCGGCAAATGAGGCGTTGAGACCTGTGGCGGGCTTGGGCGTGCTACCCCCACTTACGGAGATGAGCTGGTTGTTCTTGTCCATCTCGTTCTTGCCGTTGAAGGCTTTCAGCGTGCCTCTCACCACGACGGTCTGTCCAACCGTGAGGTCGTTTTTCGAACTAAAGTCGGCACCGTCGATGCCCTTGCCCGAGTAGATTTGCAGCGTATTGTTGTCTGTTCCGTCGTCGGAGATGTAGTAGGACAGGCTCTTGTAAGTCTCGTTGTAGAAGTCGATTGATGATATGATACCCTTCACATAGGCCTCGCCGCTGAGTGCGTTGCCACCGTTGGCCTCGATTTTCTGGATGGCCTCAGCCACGGTCCATGCGGTCTCTGGCGTGTTGAGGTAAGTGCCAGGCTGTGGTGTGTCGCCGCCCGTCTCTTCGACGGAGCCTTCCTTGAGTGTGAGATTCTTCACCTCGATGGTGGAGGAGGTGGTGGTGCACGAGTACATCAGCGCCACGACCACGTTGCTCTTGCCGATGAAGTCGGCTGGGATGTTCTTCTTGTAGGTGGAGAAGGTGGTCCAGCCGCTGCCCTCGGTCATGGTGCCGGTGATGTCGGTCCATGTTGTGGTAGTGGGGTCGCCCGTGTAGTTGTCGGTGATGAGCACCTTGTTCTCGGTCTGTCCGGCGCGCACATAGCGCAGGATGTAGTCGAACTGCAGGTTGGCTGCCGCGCTCTTCGACAGGTCGACGGGTGAGGAGATGATGTATGCCTCCGACTCGGTAGTCGTCTGGGAGGAGTTGTCGTAGCCCGTGGCCTTGGCTGTGCTGTAGTCGATAGCCCATGCCGTGCCCTTCACGGTGACGGGAGTGAACTTTCCGAAGTCGGAGGCAAAGCTCTCGTCGAGGTATACCCCTTCGGTTTCGCTTCCCCCCTGGTTGTTATTGGGCTCCTCGTATGGCATGGGCACGTCGGAACAAGCCGCGAAGGTGCAGAGGGCCAAGAGAGCCATGACTGATTTGATAATCGCTTTCATGTTATTGTATTTCTTTTGATGAGTTCTATTATGTGATATCTCGTAAACTATTTCAGGACCTTAATGTCGCTGGTCTTTCGGATGAGGATTTGCCACGTGTTGTTGTAGCGTGTGGCAATGCCCGTGATGTCGACAGCCTGTGGCTTGTGGTTGACGGTGTCGTAGGGCAGCACCATAGCCGCAAAGTCGGCGTAGGTGCTGGTGCGGATTACGACACCCGAGCCCATCCCGGTGAGTTCCTGGTTGACGGCGTTGCCTTGTGCTGTGCCCGTGGTGAAGGTGTTCTTTCCGTCGGCGTTCTTGAACGTGACGTTCTTCAGCGTGACGAGCTTGGCGCAGTTGGCGTTCATGTCGCCCTTGATGTCGTTGAAGTCGACGGCCTTGATGACCGTGGTGTCGACATTGCCGACAATCTTGAAGTGCTTGGCCCAGATGTCTTTCGACATGCGTCCGATGCTGTTGCCGTTGTAGGGCGCGCCGATCTCGGGTTGCTTGCGGTAGCCGCCGATGTAGAGGTCCTTCAGGTCAACGAGTATCTCGGAGCCTTCGGCCAGGTATCCGTTGAGTCCACCTTCGTTGATGGCGATGATGATGGCGCCCGTTGCGTCTTGCAAGGTCACCTGCTTGTAGATGTTGCCCCCGAGGTCGTTGCCGGTGATGCGGCCCTTGATTTGGATGTCCTCATCAATCTTTTTGTTTTGGTCAGTGCCTGCAAACACGTTGGGATACTTGGCGATGAGCTCGCTGATGCTGATGACGTTGTGTTCCGTGATGCTGTTGTTGCCGAAAGGAGCGCCGCCGTTGAAGTCAGGCTCGTCCCAGTCGCCGTCCATGCAGCTTGTCATGAGGCCGCAGACGAGGGCGATGAGGAAAAAGTAAGTTGCTTTGATTTTCATGTCGTTCTCCTTTCCTTAGAATTTATAAGTGACGATAATCATGCCGTTGATGCCGTTGGCGTAGAACTTCTTCGGGTTGTTGAGGAAGTTGTAGGTGCGTATGGCCTCGCCGCTCTCGTCGTAGGTCTGGCGGTTCTGTTCCATGCCGCCGGTCACGAGCTTGCGGTTGTTGAGCACGTTGGTCAGTGTGAGGTTGATGGAGAGTGAGTTCTTTCCCACATAGATGCTCTTGCCGATGGAGGCGTCGAGCATGAATCCTCCGTGTCCTTTGGCCTGTGAGGGCGCCTTGCTGATGTCGTGCATGGCCTCGTTGTTCTCGTCCATGATGATGTTGCCGCTCTCGTCCTTCAGCGTGGGAAGGTTCTTATAGTAGCGCGTCACGGGCGTGTAATAGAGGTAGATGCGGTCATAGTAGTTGCCGATGAGGTCGATGAACCATCCGCCCGAGTGGTACGACAGGTCTACGGAGTAGGCCGAGAGGGGTGTTCCGCCCTCGCGCATGTTCTTGTTGACCACGATGTCGTTGTAGTACTTGCCATCGTTGGAGAGCATGTATGTGGCCTTGGCGTTGTTGGCGTACTTGGCCTCGCTGATGGTGGCCAGCGTGTTGATGTTGAACGTGGACGACAGCTTGAAGTCGAGGCCCAGCTCCACACCATAGTACTGCTTGTTGATGCCGGAGAGCGAGACGTAGGAGAAGGAGTTGCTGGTGTCGTAGTAGTACATGCTGTACTCTGTGACATCGGCCAGGCGGCTGAAGTATCCCTGGATGTTGGCGTGCAGCCAGCTGTTCTGATATTGGTAGCCCAGCTCGGTGGAGAAGATTTTCTCCGTGCACAGGTCCTTCACGAAGTCGTTGTTGATTTGCGGCGAGGCGAAAGCCACACGTGCGTCGGGTGCCTTCCATTCATATCCCACGCCGAGCGACAGCGTGTTGCCGTTGCCCAGTCGGAAGTTGGCTCCGCCCTTGGCTCCTCCGTCGAGGAAGTAGGCTGTTCCGCTCTTGCCGAGCGAGTTGTTGATGGCCAGTCCGTTTTGCATCTTTCCCTCACGCTGCAGCGATGTGCCAGCGAGCTTTCCGCTTACGAAGAGGCGTGCCCAGTTGAGCTCTGCCTGGTAGCCGGCCCATGCCTGTGCGCGGTTCACGAAGATGTTGTAGTCGTAACCGAAGCGGTCGCCCTCGCGCACCAGCTTGTTGCCGTCACGCACGTCGTAGAGCGCCCGCGGGTCGCTGATGTCGTATGTGCCGACCACGTAGTAGTTGGTGTTGTGAAACTGCTTGGCTCCCAGCAAGTCTTCCATGGTCTGGTAGTGCATGCCCTTGTTGGTGCTCAGGTTGACGCCCGCGTTGAGGAAGCTCTTCGCCGTCAGGTCCTTGTGGAGGATGGATGAGAGCGTCAGGGCGAGCTGGTCGTCGTGGTAAGCCTGCTGGTAGTACATGGCGTCGGCGCCTTGTGCCGAGGCCATCTTGTTGGCGTAGTAGAGGCGGTCCCAGTTGATTTGCCGGTTGGCCTTCGACGCCTTGAAGTAGTCCACCGCCGTCTGCCATGCCTCCAGGTCGGAGGCGCTTGTTGACCCGCTGCCTCCCCACACGTCGTAGAAGTAGCTCGGCATGAGGCTGTAGTAGTCGGGCGCCGGGTTGGTGGCGTTGTTGTAGTTGAGGCGCGTGCTGCTGTACATGGCATACTTGCCGAGCAGTGATGTGGTGAGCTTCGTCTGGTCGTCAATCTTGAAGTCCCATGTCAGCAGGGCCGCCGGCGCGAAGTCGTGCACCACGCGGCTGTTGCGGCGCTTGCCGTTCTGATAGCCCCAGTTGGGGTTGTAGTTGTAGTTGTTGGCCAGCCAGTACATCTCGTCGGTCGACGCGCTCTGCGTGGCGCGCTCCGTGGGGTTGCCCCATGTGACGAGCGAGAGGGAGTGCTGGGCGTTGAACACCTTTTCCACGCCGAGGAAGTAGGAGAGTGAGTTGTAGAATGTGCCCTCCACATAGCCGCGGTTGGCCCACCTGTAAGTGAGCGCCGCCGACCACGCCCAGCCGTTGTTGTTGAGGCCGGAGTTGTAGGAGTACATGGCTCGTGCTGTGTAGTTGCGGTTGGCGGCGGCGAGAGAGACGCGCTGGCCGACGGGCATGGCCGACGGGCGGAAGTTGTAGTTGTTGCTGCCGCCCAGTCCTGTCATGGAGAAACTGTTCATCTCGAACGGCAACGCCGACTCCACACTGCGTGTCTGGTTGTTCAATCCCCCAACGAAGGAGTACTTGAACTCGCCGCGCTCGATGTCGTTGACAGGATTGCCGTTGATGTAGATGTCGTTGTACTTGGCGTTGTATGCCCTGTACTTAAACCTCATCGGGCTCCACCTGTAGCCCACCTGGCTGGCATAGGCGTTGGTGTTGGAGGAGATGATCGACACGCTCTGTGTCACATTCTCGTCCTCGCCCAGCTGTGCTTCGGTGAACGTGAAAGCCTGCTCGCCGATGGAGATGGGTGGTTGGCCGATGGAGTCAGACTGTCCCCAGGCCTGATGAGCCACTCCCATGGCTACCAGAGCAAATAGAAGCTTTTTCTGCATAGTTGATGGATATAATGTTGAATGCGTTATGTTGAATGTTGCAAAGTAACGAAATATATTCCAAATAGAAAAGTCTTTTTTATTAATTTTTTGCTAAAGATGACGTTTATTTGGATATTAATTCCGATATTTGCAGAAAAATTTCAGACTCAGATGAAAAGACAATTATTTGCTTTGCTTGCCGTGTTGGTGCTGCTCCTTCCGGCATCGGCACAAAAGAAGTTCTCGGTCTACGCTGTGGGCTTCTACAACCAGGAGAACTTGTTTGACACGTGCCATGATGTGGGCAAGAACGATTACCAATACCTCCCCAATGGCTCCAGCCACTGGAACGGCTTGAAATACAGCCACAAGCTCCACAACATGTCGCGCGCCCTCAGCGACATGGCCACCACGACGTTGCCCGGCGTGGGTTGCGCCGCCATCGGGCTGAGCGAGGTGGAGAACGACAAGGTGCTCACCGACCTCTGCGCCCAGCCCGCCCTGAAGGCCCGCGGTTACCAGTTTTGCCACATCGAGGGTCCCGACCATCGCGGCATCGACTGCGCGTTGCTCTACCAGCCCGCGCTGTTCGCGGTGAAAGACGTGAAGCTCTATCCCTACATCCCCACAGAGAAGCAGGACCCCAAGTTCCGCACGCGTGGCTTCCTGGCCGTGAGCGGCGTGATGGCGGGCGAGCATGTGGTGGTCATCGTCAACCACCTGCCCAGCCGTTTCAGCGGTTCCTACTACCGTGAGGTGGGCGCGGCGCAGATCAAGGCGCTGAAGGAGCGCATCCAGGCCAAGTCGCCCGACTGCAAGATTATCGTCATGGGCGACATGAACGACGACCCGACCAACAAGAGCATGCACGACATCCTGTCGGCCAAGGAAGACATCGACAAGGTGGGCAAGGCCGACATGTACAACCCTTGGTACAACATCCTCACCAAGCAGGGCACGGGCACGCTGATGTACCAAGGCTCCTGGAACCTCTTCGACCAGATCATCCTCTCGCCCAACCTGCTCAACAAGAAGGGGAAGAAAGACGCCACTTCGCTCAAATACTGGAAGTGTGAGATCCAGCGCATGCCCTATCTCTTCCAGACGGAGGGCAAATACAAGGGCAACACCAAGCGCACTTCAGCGGGAGGCGTGTGGCTCGACGGTTACTCGGACCACCTTCCGACCGTGGTCTACCTCATGAAGGAGCAGGGCGTGAAGGCGAAAGACACCGGCGACTGCCTGTTGCCCGACTTCACCGAGGCAGAGAAGAGAAACATCGCCGAGTGTGAGCTGGAGCAGCAGGAGCGCGCGGCGAAAGACAAGGACAAGCAATAGTCCTGTGCCATACACCTTTAGTAATAGTAACGGCCTGACTGATGAAGGCATTGCCAATGGCACAAGGCGTGAAGCCTGGCGCGTCGCCCAGCGGGCGAAAGGCCTGACCGACTCTGGAAGATGAAGGAAGACAAACTCAGATACACAACACCCTTGAGGGATGAGGCTCCTGTGGAGACTCATCCCTTTGAGCCTTTCTTGCCCCCTAACGCCCGCCTGCTCATGCTGGGCACGTTTCCGCCGGCACCCAAGCGGTGGTGCGTGGATTGGTATTATCCCAACTACACCAACGACATGTGGCGCATCATGGGGCTCTGCTTCTTTGGCGACAAGCTGCGCTTCGTCGACGAGGCGCGCAAGACCTACCGCCTGGACTCGCTCAAGAGCTTCCTGGCCGAGGTGGGCATCGCCATCTTCGACACGTGCCTCCGCGTGCGCCGAACCACGGGGACGGCCTCCGACAAGGACCTGGAGGTGGTGGAGCGGGCCAATCTCGACAGCCTGTTGCGCGCCTTGCCGCAATGCAAGGGCGTCGTGGCGGCGGGCCAGCTGGCC
>DAIOEQ010000017.1:9305-17289 GCA_036746215.1 Prevotella sp. | reverse complement strand
ATGAAAAGCCGCCACGAAAATCACTTGCGTTTCAAGCTCGTCTGCCTGCGAAAGCTACCAAATCGAGGCTCGACAAGTGCCAAATCGAGGCTCGACTCATGGCTAACGACCCGATGATAGCTGGCAGATCATGGCTCAATAGGATAGCTATCTCCGGCAAAACCGGCGTCAACGCCGGGTTCGGGTGGCACCAACCGACTTTTGACGGCGCAAAAACTGCCTGTCGGCTCGCTAAATGACGTCCTCGGGAGGATCGTCTTTTTTCAGAAGTTTCTTGACGGAACGCCCGCCGCTTGAGGCCGCCAGACGGCACGCTGCCTCGCAGGCATGCAAACGATTGCTGATTTTGGGAACGTTTCCGCAATCGTTCCCAACCCACAAGCGGGCAGGAACACTTGCGCATGTTGTCACAAAACCGTAACTTAGCGTCCGCAAACATAAACCTATCAACACTTTTATCGTATGAGCATTAACATCCAAAGAAACCAAAAGAAAAGAGTGGTCATCGTGGGCGGGGGGCTGGGAGGCCTGCGCCTGGCCGAAGACTTGCTCGGCGCGGGCATGCAGGTGGTGCTGGTCGACAAGAACAACTTCCACCAGTTTCCGCCCCTTATCTATCAGATTGCCTCGGCCGGCATCGACCCAAGCAGCATCTCCTTCCCCTTCCGGCAAATCTTCCGCAAGCAGAAGGACTTCTACTTCCGCATGGCGGAAGCGCGCATGGTCGACACGGACAAGAAAATCCTGCAGACCTCCATCGGCAAGATCGACTATGACTACATCGTGTTTGCCGCCGGCACGACAACCAACTTCTTTGGCAACAAGAACATCGAGGAGTGGGCCATGCCGATGAAGACGGTGCCGGAGGCCATGGGGCTGCGCAATGCCCTGCTCTCCAACCTGGAACGTGCGCTGACCTGCGCCACCGAAGAGGAACGGCAGGAACTGCTCAACGTGGTCATCGTGGGCGGTGGCGCCACGGGCGTGGAGATAGCCGGCGCCCTGTCGGAGATGAAGCGATATGTCATCCCCTACGACTACCCCGACATGGACTCGTCGCTGATGCACATCCATCTCATCGAGGCCGGAAACCGCCTGTTGGCCGGCATGTCGGAGCAATCATCGCGCAAGGCCTATGACTTCCTCACACGCATGGGTGTCGACATACAATTCGGCAAGATGGTGACCGACTATCGCGACCACAAGGTGGTAATGAAGGACGGTTCGGAAATCGCCACGCGCACCTTCCTCTGGGTGTCGGGCGTGAAGGCCAACCAAGTGGCTGGCATCGGCGACGAACACCTCGGTCGGGGCGCGCGCATCATGGTCGACGCCTACAACCGGGTGCCGGGGCTCGACGGCGTGTTTGCCATCGGCGACCAGTGCCTGCAAACCACCGACGCGGCCTACCCCGGGGGGCATCCGCAAGTGGCGCAGGTGGCCATACAGCAGGCCCGGAACCTGGCAAGCAACCTGCGGCGGATGGCACGCGGAAAGGGCGAGGAAAGCCTGACGCCCTTCGCCTACAACAATCTCGGCTCAATGGCCACCGTGGGCCGCAACAAGGCGGTGGTGGAGATCGGCAAGCTGAAGAGCCAAGGGTTCTTCGCCTGGGTGCTGTGGCTCGTGGTGCACCTGCGCTCCATACTCGGTGTGAAAAACAAGATGATGGTGTTGCTCAACTGGCTGTGGAAATATGTCAGCTACAACGACTCGATACGCATGATCACCTACGCCACCAAGCCACGCGAAGTCATCGAGCGGCTGAAACGCGAGCGGACCACCCATCTCGGCAAGGACCTGATTGACTGACCGGCAGCACGCCGACGCCCGCCAAGACGACAACAGAAGGGCAGCCTGTCTATCTGATGACAGGCTGCCCTTCTGCCTTGTTTACCTGACAGCCGCGGCGTCATGACACCGCGGCACAGGTGTGTCGTGACAGGTCACAACCGCTCGCAAAACTCTATCTTCTCGCAGTTGGGTCCCTCGATGGTGAAAAACTTCACGCCACGCTCCCAAAACGGCAAGCTGTTGACCTGGCTGTCGAGCAGCTTGAACCCGGCTGCCTTGACGGTCTCAAACAGTTCGTCGATGCGCTTCACGTCAATGGCCACATGGTCGATGGCGCCATAAGCCATGGCGGCCTGGTGGTTTTGGTAGGTCTCAATCACCAGGTCGTGGAGTTGGAGGAATGCCACCTCCTCCGCGCCGTTGACTGTGCGGAGCGCCGTGGTGAAACCGAGTGAATGGTAGAAGGTGATGGTCTTCTCAATGTCGTTGGTCGGGATGCCGATGTGCTGCACCCCAGTGGTGAATGATTGGATGTCCATTTTGTCTTTAGTTTATAAGTGAATGATTTGTACTCCCAATTGGAAGTAAGCTTTCTGTGATTGGGGATTCCAAAGGCCCATGGCATGGACTGGCAGGGTGTAGGATCCCAGGCGCAAGTCGCGGCTCACCTTCATCGAGATGTGCACGATGCCCGATGTGGCGCCATAGAAATTGGCCTTCTCGCCGGCTTCGCGAAGGGCGAACGCCGCCCCCAGGCCCGTGTCGACAGTCCAGCCGTCATGGTGGTAGACAGGACACTCGACGTAGGCAAACGTGGAGTATTTCTGCTCTGTGTTGCGGGCGTTCCGGTCACGGCCAAACAAGATGGTCGACCAGCTCAGCATCAACGGGAAGCGCGACTGGCGGAGGCGGTAGTTCAGCGTGCAGTTGAGGAAGCGCCCTGTCTCATGCGCCTTGTAGTTGAAATACTGGTGATGATTGTACTTGGCGCCAGGAGAGAAGTTATAGGTGTCCCACGCACTCAGCTCAAATCCATGGGTTCGCACGCTGATATAGTGGTTGAACTCCTTGTAGGAGCCTTGCGTGTTGGTGCCTCCCCAGAGCCCCAGCGCCAGGTGACCCTTGGCGCAAGTGTAGTTGAGGTCGGTGAGCAGCACACAGCCATCGGCCACCTCCATGCCTCGCCACAGGTGGTTGTTCTGCAGGTCCGCGGTGAGATGCACCTGTGGCTGGGCGGGCAACGAGGCCGCCAGCGACAAGAGCGCGATGAGCAAGCGTCTCATGACATGCCCTCCTATCCCTTTAGCGACGCTGGCAACACGGGCATAGCCCCGTTCTGCGTGCACACGAAGGCAGACACATTGACAGCCAGCTCATGGGCCTCACGCACACGCTTGCCCTTGAGGATGGAGGCCACAAAGGCCGCCGTGAACGAGTCGCCGGCACCCACCGTGTCGGCCACGTCGACCTTGGGCGTCTCGAGAAACGACACATCGCCTGGCGTAAAGACATAGCTGCCGTTGACACCACAGGTGAGTATCAGCATCTTCAGGTTGTACTTGCCCAGCAAGAGCCAGCACTTGTTCTGCAAGTCGATGCCGGGATAGCCAAACAGGCGGCTGACGGTGATAAGCTCCTCATCATTGATTTTCAAGATGTTACAACGACTAATTGACTCACTGATGATCTCTTTCGTATAGAAGCCTTGGCGCAGGTTGATGTCGAAGATGCGATAACGGCCCTCATCCTGGGGCATGGTGTCGAGGAAGCGATAGATGGTCTGGCGCGACACCTCGCTGCGCTGGGCCAGCGAGCCGAAGCACACGGCGGTGCACCGCTTGGCCGCCTCGGCAATGCGCTGGGTGAAGGGGATGTTGTCCCACGCCACGCCTTCCTTGATCTCGTAGCAGGGAATGCCGTTGTCGTCCACCGACACGGCCACGGTTCCCGTGGGATAACCGACGGTCTCAATGATGTGGCGCATGTGGCGCTGGTCGAGCTGACGGACGATCTCATGGCCGAGCTCGTCGTCGCCGACGGCACTGACGGCACAACTGTCGATGCCAAACTGCGACACATGATAAGCGAAATTGGCGGGCGCGCCACCAAGTTTCTTACCCTCCGGGAGCACATCCCACAAGGCCTCTCCTATTCCTATGACTGAATTTTTCATGGTTGTTTTGTTTTTAGTTATTGGTTATGCTGCAAATTTACAGGATTTCACACATTCTCCACCCACGATTTCCAAAGATATTGCTGGGAACGTTTGCGGTAACGTTCCCAAAATGTGCAAACGTTACCAAACGGGCTTGCCGCCTCCCACGAGAGCGACAAGTCACATATAAAGAAAGCCCCGGACATCCGCATGGGACGCCCGGGGCTTTCGATTGTCGGCAAGCCGCAGCTTGCCGTATGGCTCACGCGATTACTTCAGCACCTTGTAGGTCTTTCCGCCTTCCTTGACGATGTAGACCTGGCCGGCCTTCATGTCGTTGACACGCTGTCCGCCGAGGTTGTAGACCTGGCGATCGGCACCATTGGCCACGACAGAGTGAATGCCAGCGGCAGTCACGTTGACCGTCTTCGTGACCTGGGTCTTCAGGTCGTCAGAGAAGACCTTGACGGTGGCGATGGTCTCGTCCTTGTCGTTCTTCTCGTAGGAGACCACGCTGAAGGCGCCCTTACCCTTGATTTCGGGCTTCACCTGGCCGTCCTCCACGGTGACATTGGTCAGCTCGGCGTCATAGATGAGCTCGAAGTCGTCGATGAGGATCTCGTCGCCATCACTGCCCTCGCCGGCGTCGGCGTTGGTGGAGATGGTCACCAGGATGTACTTGCCGTTCACCTCGTCGTTGACATAGGTGAAGGGAATTACAATGCGCTTCCACTCGCCGCCCGTCGTGGCGATGGTGTTGTCCTGGGCCTTCGCCATCACGTTGTCGTAAGTCTTGTTCTGAGGATCCTGGAAGTAGGAACCATCAGTGATGTAAGCGCTCACCGTGGCATAGGGGTGAGCCTTGTTGGCCGTGCCCTGCGAGAACTTCACCCACACGGCGAGCGAGTCGGGACGGCCCTCCATGTTGATGTAGAACGGGTTGCCGTTGCCGTCGAGCTCGGTCTTGCTGGCGTCGAGCTCTGCGTGGTTGGATGGGTCCTTGGCGTTGAAGGAGCCAGCGTTCATGCGGCCTGTGGTGACCGTGCCGTTGGCGATGATGCCGATGATGCTGGTGGCCTTCAGGCTCAGGCTCTTGCTGCCTGCGGAACCAGGACGCACGTCATCCGAGATGAACGTGTGCGCCATGCCAGACACCATGCTTGCCCAAGTGCCGCCCGCGTTGGCGAATGAGTGCCAGCGCAGGGGCTCATAGATATCGCCATCATACTTGCGGTAGTTCTCGAAGCCGCTGTTGGGTATCTGATAGCCTGAGCCAAAGGTCACGTCGATGACCTGGTTCAATGAGGCCATGTTGATCTTGATGCTGGCATAAGCGTGGCCATTGGCCAGCTTGGCCACGAAGTTGATGGGCACTTCCTGGAGCATCGGGCCCATCCACATCGACACATTGGGATCGTCACCCGCCGTGATATAAATGCCACGCGAGCACTCGAGCAGCGTATCGGTGCCCACAACCATCGGCTGCAGCTTGTCGATAACGATATTGCCAATGCCCATCTCCTGTCCTGCCATGGACAGGATGAAGTTGTTAAGCGAGAATGTGAGGAGACCGTCATCGCCCTTTTCCACCTTGACGGTGGCGTGTTGCTCACTGGCCTGACCGTTCACCGATACCGTGAGGCTGTCGGTGTAGTCGGCTGCCATGCCCGCGAGGGCGGTCATGGCCATTACCACTAATGTAAAAATTTTCTTCATAGACGTTTGTTATCTGTTTCTTTTTAACCTTATTGTTCTTGTTTTCAGCGCTGGAGTGTTGCCCCACAGAAACTGTCACGGCTCACCGTTCGGTCATGTCCGCCTTTGCTTAGGGCGCGCTCGCTTCACTTGCGCTGCTTGGCCTTTTTGGCTTTCTTGACCTTTTTGGTGGCCTTCCACACCAAGCCCACCTGTCCGTAGATGGGGTAAAGCGTCTGGTCGAGCACATGGAAGGAGCTCTTGTGGATGCCGCTCAAGCCCCAGTTGACCTCACCGTAGACACCCCAGTTGCGCCAAAAGATCCAGTCGGCGCCCACGCCCACGCCCCATTGGAAACGGCGCATGTCGTCGGAGAAGTTGTAATAGCCCATGCTCCCTGGCTTGTCGCCAATGATCACCTTGGCTCCCGTGGGGTCACCCAGCCTGAGATAGCCGTCGTGGGCGTATCCCGAGAAGCCTTTGGAGGTGAGCACCGACACGTAAGGGCCAAAACGAAGGTCGACGTTGTGGGCCACCTTCAGCGATGCCTGGACGGGCAAGGTGAACATCCATTGGCGCACATTGGTCGTCACCGAGCCAGTGAACATGCCGTCGAGCGTCTGGTCTCCCTGCACCATCACCTCGTGATAGTTTTTCACATCGGCGTCTATCTTCATGCCCTTGGCCTCGAAACGCAGGCCCACCATGACGCCCCAGTGGTCGTCGAGAGGCTTGGTGGCGTCCAGGCCCAGACTCCAGTTGGCCTTCATCGAGTAGCTGTTGAGCTTGCGTATGCTGGCCGGCATGGGCAGGGGGGCCGTTCCGCCAATGTTGTAGCCTCGTCGGGTCTTGACGACCAAGCCTTTCATAAAGTTGTCTGCCGAGGCCTGGAGGGTTGTCGCCGCAAGGGCCATGAGGATGAATATCTTTTTGATCATGGGTGATAAGGGATGTTGATCGGGGTTGATAAGAGGGGGGATGATGGATGGTGAGGTAGTGAGTGGGCAGGCGCCCACCCCGCGCTACTCTTCCTTCTCGCAGACGACGCGTACCTTGTCGATGCACAACTGGCTGCCAATGGCGCCCTGGAAGTGGTTGCCGTCGACGGAAGATGAGAAGACGATGGCAAGGTTGTAGCCTCTGCTGAGAAGCGCGTCAAGGTCGACATCACTCGTGTAGTCGAACGTCAAGTCGAAGAACGTCCATTCGCTGGTGGGCCTCACGTAGCCCATTTGCGCGATGGCCACGATATTGGGATTGGTCTTCGTGTCCTCGCCATGCAGCATCACCTGGCGCGTCTCGGTCTTCCCGTCGCTTGTGGTCACGGTCTCCTCATTGCGGTAGAACACGGCATAGATGTCGGCGGCGTCGGTCTTGTCCTTCACGGGCTTGCCGGTCTTGTCCTGGTAGACCTCGCCTGGCGTGTACTTGTAATAGCCTTGCAGCTTCAGCGGCTTGCGGTCGAAGGGAATGCCCATGCAGGTGGCCTTCATGGCGTCGGTCAATGCGCTGCCCACGTCAAATCTTCCAAGGAAGAAGTTGCCAGCCGCGAGACGCATGTTGGCCATCACGCCGAAAGGCCCCGTGCTCAGTGTGGTGAGGCGCACGCCATAACCGTCATATCCGTCGGCCAAGGGCACTGACGGGTATTGGTCGGCCGGGGCGTTGCTCATGCTCATGCGGAAGCCGGCGTTGCCCGTGGCCCAGTTGTTGCCCCACGTGCCGTCACCCTGCTCGTCGTGCCAAACATAATACTTATGCTCGCGAGACTCCAGGTCAAATTTCTCGAAATCGTAGCACACCGTGTCCTGCACGGTGCGCGCCGTGGGCACCACGCTGATGTTGTAGGCTCTCGACCACTGGCCGTCTTGCGAGCCGATGACATAATGCCACCGATACGTTCCCGTGGCGTCATCGCCTGCCTTGACCACGCTCTTGACGCTGGCGCCCGGCGTGAGCACCAGCCGCGGGTCCACGGTCGACAGGTCAGCGGCAGGCTCGCGCCTGACGTTGAAGATGATGTCATTGTCGTCAGACATCACCGTTTGCAGCGTGTCGCTCAACTGGTAGAACGTGCCCAGCGGCTCATCAAGATGGAAATACACAGCCTCTATGTCACATTCTGCGTTCAACGGCTCATCCTTGAAACAAGAAGTGAACATGGCACAAGCCGCCATGCAAGGCAGCAGGGGTCGAATTTTCATAAACAATCTTTTCTTACC
Organism: Prevotella sp.; assembly: GCA_036746215.1. Taxonomy (GTDB): domain Bacteria; phylum Bacteroidota; class Bacteroidia; order Bacteroidales; family Bacteroidaceae; genus Prevotella. The sequence continues at coordinate 9,423 of DAIOEQ010000017.1, read as the reverse complement.
TTGCCCGACATGAGAATCGGACACTAACAAAATGCAAAGTTACTGCTTTTCAATTTCCCAACAAAAAAGAATGGGAGGAAAAGTGTTTTTTACACATTAAAATGAGAGAATTTTCAAT
>DAIOEQ010000017.1:5775-9295 GCA_036746215.1 Prevotella sp. | reverse complement strand
ACAACATTCATCGAAAATACGTACTTTTGCAACAAACAAACCATTCGAAGCAAAAACAAACATGAAGATTGCACTGATCGGCTACGGAAAGATGGGGCACATGATAGAGCAAATCGCCATCGCCCGCAGCCATGAGATTGTCTGCAAAATCGATGTGGACAACCAAGACGACTTTGACAGCCCGGCCTTCGCGTCAGCCGACGTGGCCATAGAGTTCACCAATCCCACAGCCGCCTACGGCAACTACCTGCGCGCCTTCAAGCACAACGTGAAGGTGGTGAGCGGGTCCACAGGGTGGATGACCGACCACAAGGCCGACGTGGAAGCGCTCACCAAGGACGGCAAGCAGACACTGTTTTGGGCGTCCAACTTCTCCATCGGCGTGGCCATCTTCGCCGCCGTCAACAAGTATCTGGCCAAGATCATGAACCAGTTCCCGCAGTATGACGTGGAGATGGAGGAGACCCACCACATCCACAAGCTCGACGCGCCGTCGGGCACGGCCATCACCCTGGCCGAGGACATCGTGGAACGCCTTGACCGCAAGACATCGTGGAAGAAGGGCGCCACCACTTGGGACGACGGACACGTGGACGGGACGACCGATCACAAGGCCGACGAGCTGCTCGTGAACAGCGTGCGCCACGACGAGGTGCCGGGCATACACACCATCACCTACGACAGCGAGGCCGACCAGATCACCATCAGCCACAGCGCCCACTCGCGCCAGGGATTTGCCCTGGGCGCCGTGCTCGCCGCCGAATACACCGCCAACCACACGGGCCTGCTGACCACCAGCGACCTCTTCAGCACGCTCATCCCCTGACAAGCAGACAGCCATGATAGACAAGGAAAAAGCAAAACTGAACATGAAGAAGCAATGGACGAAGTTTGCCATTGTGATCATTATCTACGCCGTCTGCATAGCCTGGATAGGGCCTTGCAGCCTCGTGGGCTGGCTGCTGACGCTCGTCGGCGCCGCACTGCTCTTCGACGTTTACATCACAAAGAAGATACGCTGGCAGTGGTGGAAGGAGTCGGAAGGACCCGTGCGCTTCATCATGAGCTGGGTCGACGCCCTGGTGTTCTCACTGGTGGCCGTTTACTTCATCAACCTCTTCCTATTCCAGAACTACGTCATCCCGTCAAGCTCGCTCGAGAAGTCGTTGCTGACGGGCGACTACCTCTTCGTCTCGAAAGTGAGCTACGGCCCGCGCATCCCCGAGACACCGCTCACCATGCCGCTGACGCAGCACACACTGCCCCTCATCCAGACCAAGAGCTACCTGGAATGGCCACATTGGGACTACCGTCGCATGAAGGGCCTGGGAAAGGTGCAGCTCAACGACATCGTGGTGTTCAACTACCCCGCGGGTGACACCGTCGTCACCGCGCCCGCCTACCAGTCGTATGACTACTACGGCATGGTCTACAGCATCGGCCAGCAAATCTACCAGGAGAACTTTCCAAACCCCGTGGATCCCGCGACACTCAACCGGGCGCAGCAGGCCGAGTACTTCAAGACGCTCTATGCGCTGGGCCGCAACTACATCGTGAACAACCCCAACACTTACGGGTCAATCATATCGCGCCCCACCGACCGCACCGAGAACTACGTGAAACGCTGTGTCGGACTGCCCGGACAGACGCTGCAAATCAAGGACCGCATCGTCTATCTCGACGGCAAGGCCAACAAGGAGCCCGACAATGTGCAATACTCCTACTACGTGAAGCTCAAGGCTGACCTGCCCGACGACCTCATGCACGACCTGGGCATCAGCATGGAGGACCTGACAAGCCTCAACCAAAACGGATACATGCCGCTCACCAAGCGCGCCGTGAAAGCGCTGAAGGCCCGCAAGGACCTCGTGGCAAGCATCCGCCTGAACACCGACCAGTATGTGGGCGACTTGTATCCGCTCAATGCCGTGACGGGCTGGACACGCGACAACTACGGCCCCATATGGATTCCGCAGAAAGGCAAGTCAATACGCCTGACGATGGACAACATCGCCATCTACGAGCGACCCATCCGCATCTACGAGGGCAACGACCTCCAGGTGAAGAACGGGCGCATCTACATCAACGGCAAACAAGCCAACAGCTACACATTCAAGATGGACTACTACTGGATGATGGGCGACAACCGCCACAACTCTGCCGACTCGCGCTACTGGGGCTTCGTGCCCGAGAGTTGCATCGTCGGCAAGCCCATCTTCATCTGGTGGAGCTCCGACCCCGACCGCAAGGGCTTTGCCGGCATACGCTGGAACAGGCTCTTCCGATGGGTTGACAACATCAAATGAGGCAACTCGCCAAGTTTCTCTTAGCCCTAGGCGTGTTTGTGGCCATCTTCCTGGCCGTGCGCGCCTTTGCATTCGCCATCTACACCGTGCCAACGGATGTCACGCCGACACTCCGACAAGGCGACCGCGTGATGGTGAACAAGGTGGCTCATGCCACGTTTCGCCGGGGCGACCTCATGGTCTTCCGCCAGCACGAACGGCTGGTGGGAGCCGTGGAGGCCGGCCCGGGCGACACGATACGCGTGGGGCGCTACCGCTACCGCATACCACAACGCTGCTGCCGGCGCTGCGCCTGCGCCGACTGCAAGCTCTATCTCGTCAACACAGGGCGTTCCCACACGCTGGTCCACTTGCACCAGGTGGAAGGGAAAGCCACAAGACTCTATCACCTGCCATGGTAACCGAACCTGCCAACAAGGCCACTGCCACATCCGTGGCCCTTCTGTCGTCCACTTATTTTGGTCCCGTGCAATGGTACCAGAAGCTCAACCGCTATGACCTCTGCCTGCTGGAGCGTCACGACCACTTCGTGAAGCAGACCTACCGCAACCGTTGCCTCATCGCCACAACGGTGGGCACGCAGGCACTCACCGTGCCCACCGAGCATGGGGAGGGCTCAAAATGCCGCATGGCCGACATGCGCGTCAGCGACCACGGCAACTGGCGCCATCTGCACTGGAACGCCTTGCTCTCGGCCTATGGGGAGAGTCCGTTCTTCGAATACTACGCCGACGACCTGCATCCGTTCTTCTCGCAACGGTGGGACAACCTGTTCGACTTCAACCTGGCCATCACGCGCAAGCTGTGCGAACTGCTCGACATTCGGCCCAACCTGCAACTGACCGACCACTATGCCGACGCCGAAGCATTGGGCGCCGACGACTTCCGCGACGCCATCCGCCCCAAGAAGCCCCTGTCCGACCCGACATTTGAGCCAACACCTTATTATCAAGTGTACCAACAGAAGCATGGCTTCCAACCCAACCTCTCCATCCTTGACCTTTTGTTCAACGAGGGAAACGAGGCCATCTTCTACCTGTAACACCAATTTTCGCGTAGTCTCCGCCAACTCACAACGACGCGCAAGAAACGCGGTTGACGACAAAACCAGTGTAAGATTTACAGAAAAAGTCCTTGGTTGCAAGCCTGATACACTGCGCCACGGACTAAAACCGAGACGGCAAGGCTTACTACCAAGGACTTCCCAAGGCAAT
>DAIOEQ010000017.1:0-5765 GCA_036746215.1 Prevotella sp. | reverse complement strand
GGGCCAGCGGCTAATGTGCCGACTGGGAATGATAGGTCACAGGCGTCACATCGTCGTTCTTCAACACATCGTAGATGCCTTGCGGGGTGGTCTTCACCGGTCCGCGCATGAAGATGGTGGCGTTGTAGCTCTTCATGAACTGGTGGTAGAAATCGGGATCCTCCTGCGGCAGTTCGAAAGCCTTCGAGGGCTGTCCGTTCTTGTCGATGTGGGCGATGTAGGGTCGCGTGTAGACGCCATCGTCGCGACGGCTCGAGAAGATAATCCAGCGACCGTTGGACGACCACTCATGGTAGCTCTCGGCTTGATCGGAGTTGGCCGCCGTGAGCGGATAGCTGCGCAGGGTCTTGAGGTCCGTCATCCAGAGATCGGCGTCGCGGTGCCACACATGGAAGCAGCCCCAGCCGCCGAGGCTGTAGAGCAAGAACCGCCCGTCGGGCGACACGCGTGGGAAGGTGGCACTCTTGCCCATGCCAGCGGCGTCGAACACCATCTCGCGCGGGCCGAACGTGCGCGTCTTCTCGTCAAAGGGCAAGCGATAGACGCTATATTTGATTTCCTTGGCGCGGGCGATGGCCTCCGTGCCATGGGGTACGGTGTCGCGATATTCGAAGTGGGCGCTGGAATAATAGAGGTACTTGCCGTCGGGCGACCAACAGGGGAAGACCTCAAACTCAGTGGAATCGCTGAGTATGGTCGACACCTCATTCTTGTCGGGGTCGTAGAGGATGAGGTCGCTTTGGGCGTCGAGCACCTCGACCTTGTCGATGTCACGCGTGTGGAAGCTCTGCATGGTCTGGTCGGTCGAATAGGCCAGGAGCTTCAGCGTGGGATGCCAAGCGGGATAGACACCTGCCGAGAGGATGCTGTCGTTCTTCATGTTGACCTTCTGCATCTTACCGTCATACTCGATGACGGTGCCGCCATGCTTCTGGCGGGCGTGAAACTGGTAGCGGTCAGGATTGTAGTTCTGCACGTTGTGGCAGTTGATGCATTGGCCGTCACTGTCGTTGGCCGCCAGCATGTTGTTGTAGATGACGCTCTCGTCATAGTTCTCCAGGCACCGCTGGTTGATGGTGAGTTCCTCATAGGTGACATAGGAAGGGGCGATGAGGCGATAAGAGATGTAAGGGTCGATGCTGTCGGGGCTCACCGTGATGGCGAAGGGCTTGTAATGGGTCCACTGCCCCTGCCGCTGGGCGTAGACGTCGACACGGATGTCGTGTCCCTTGGCCGCGGTTGCCAGATCCTTCCATTCGTCGAGGTCGGGCTGCGCTTTCTGCCCTCCGCACACAATTTCCTTGCTGCCATAGCTGTAACGAGTCACCACATCCTCGGCCGGCGTGGTGAGCTCCATCGTAAGCGGGGCGATGTTGACCGGCACCGTGACGTTGGTGTAGTCGGGATAGACGGCGGGCAACTTGGGTGTCTCGCTGTATTGTGCGGGCACCTCCACACGGCTGCAGCCCGTGAGGCAGAGCGACAAAAGAAGTAACAGTCCGAGCGCGGTGTGCAGGCAGGCGACCGCGTGCTGGGTGTATGATGTCTTTCTGGGTTTCATCTTTTCAGTGTTGTTGTTCGTTAAACGATGATGTTGTTTGTGGCGCTCACGAGCGTCAATAGCTCTTGAGTCCTCGGATGAGGAAGTACTCGTAGTAGAACGTGCCGCCAAAACGCGGGTAGAGCAAGGGCTTCATCTGCTCCTCAGTCATGTTCTGCAGTTGCTGTGCGGCGGCCATGAAGTCGTTGTAGTTCTGCTTGACCTCCTCGTCAAAAGGCATGTGGCTGATGTCGACGTTGTTCTCCAGGTGGCCATAGAGATAGGCCGCCTCCTGGTAGTGGATGGGCATGCGCTGTCCGGGATGCAGGCGGGCATACTGTGAGAACTGCGTCCAGAAGATTGGAATCTGCTTCGACTGCAGGGCCGCTTGCAGGCAAGCCTCCTGGTAGACAGGATCATTGGAGGTCTCGTTGGCAAAGCTGTTGAGCAGGTAGAGCTCCACGAGCGTGTTGTCGGAGGTCAGCACGTCGGGGCCCTTAAGGAAGTGGAGGATGGGCTTCATCTCCGGGTCGCGCTTGATGAGGGCACAGTTGGTGAGATAAGGCTCATAGTGCTCGGCAAAGTCCTTGTAGTACTTGGTGTCCTTGAGGATGCCAATGTACTTCTTGGCCGCCTTCATCTCGCCATTGAGAATGGCACACTTGAGCATGTACTTCAGGTAGTCGACGCGCCAGCCAAATTCCACGCCGTCCTCCAGACACCAGCGGTAACAGAAATTGAGCTTGCCGTAATGGTAATAGATAATCTTGCCGCCCGTCTGCGTGAGCCTCACCTGGAACGGCGCGTTACATTCGGCCGCGCCGTTCTTGTAGTGGTACATGTTGTCGCCGGCCGTACCCAAGCGGAAGAGCGCCAGGTTTTTCAGCATCCACATCATGCGGGTGGGTTGCTCATCGTCGTCAAGCGTCTGGTAGGTTTGCAGCACGCCGTCCCAGTTGAGGTTCTCCACCTCATGGGTCATGATGAGCTCGCGGCGGAAGTTCTTGTCCTTGTACCACCCTGTCCAGGTGCCCGCCACGAGCACGAGCAGCGCCACCACCTGTGCCACGATGGCACGGCCGCGACGGACAGTGGACGGCCATGCGCCATAGGCAAGGGCCATCAGCGCGAGCGCGGCGGTGAGCAAGCCGAAGGGAAAGTAATAAATGGGATATTCACCCAAGAAGCAATAGATGGGCAAGGCCGTGGAGTAGATGTCCGCCTCCGGGGTCTGACAGTAGACGTAACGATAGAAAATGAGGGGAATGAAGACGATGGCCACAAGGGCGACCAGCGTCGCGATGACCTTCCCCGCCAATCCGTCGCGCACGCTACCGCCCATTCGCCAGGCCAGCAGCGCCATCAGTCCGGCTGCCATGAGACCATAATAGCCCAACAGGGGATAGGCCACAGCGGTGGCCACAAGCAGGTAGAGGTTGCGCAACTGCCAGCGAGAGGGGATGAGCCGATAGAGCCACACCAGGGCCACGGCGGCCGTGGTGCCTATCGTGGCCACAAAGAAATGGCCGCGCAGCTTCAGGTAGAAAATCCAATAACCCAAGTCGACATCGGTGATGAGCAGCAGCACCACAGGCACCAGCAACGCCACGGAGGCGTAGGCCGGTATGCGGAAGGTGCGCTTGACCAGCCACATCAGCAGCAACCACCACAGGCTCAGCAGTGCGACACCCATCCAGGGATGGTAGAAATACTGTGTGAAGTATGTGCCTATCCATGTGAGAAATCCTCCCGACACGACCATTTGTTGCTGGAAAAACAAGGGCGTGTAAAGGAAGAGGTTAAGCTCTTGCACACGATAGAGGAAGTCGGAGTCGTAGGCCAAGAGGGCCACGGCGATGGCGATGAGCGCCACAACGGGAATGGCATAGCTCGCAAGGGTGGCCGACAAGGACGGCCTGTTGGCCTGTGGCCCCTTTGCCTGCGCCCCATGCTGGGCGTGAGAGCCGGCCGGTTGGTGAGTTTCCGGGCCATGAGCCTGGAGGTGGGATTCGTTTGTTTGTTTCGTTACATTCATTTCATAAAGGTCGTTAGGACTACGCAAAAGTAATAAATAAATGTGAAAAACGTATAGTTTTTCGGGGAAAACATCCGCTAACGTGGTGGGATTCATGCCTTTGCGACCTCCAACAGATAGGAATTGCCAACTTGGAGAGAAGCGCTCGGCGACATCAAACCACATTTCGCTCACCACAACCATACCTTTTTATATATAATGGGGATGGGCGTTGCATACCATTAAGGTGCACTTTGCATATAATAAGGTAGGCTATGCATATAATAAAAGGTGAGCGCACATCATAAGAAAAGCCCGACTGCACAAGACGTGCGGTCGGGCTTGATGGCTTTATACGATGGTCAACACATTGCGTTTTCCATCGCCAGACGAGCGCTTACTCAGCAGACTCGTTGTTCTCTTGGTGGTTGTTGTGGCGTGGCTGGCGCTCACGTCCGCCACGGTCGTCGCGGCGGGGACGGCGGTCGCCACGGGGACGACGCTCGCGCTCGACATAACCCTCGGGCTTCTCCACGAGCACACGGTGAGAGAGCTTGTATTTGCCCGTCTTCGGGTCAATCTCAAGGAGCTTCACCTGGATGTGGTCGCCCTCCTTGATGCCCGCTTCCTCGACAGTCTCAAGGCGCTTCCAAGCAATCTCAGAAATGTGGAGCAGTCCCTCCTTGCCAGGCATGATCTCAACAAAGCAACCGTAAGGCATGATGCTCTTCACGATGCCGTCGTAGACCTCGCCCACTTCAGGAATGGCCACAATGGCTCGAATCTTCTGGATGGCGGCGTCAATAGACTCCTTGTTGGGAGCGCTCACCTGGACGTGGCCCACACCGTCGGCCTCATCGATGGTGATGGTCGAGCCCGTGTCTTCCTGCATCTGCTGGATGATCTTTCCGCCCGGGCCAATCACGGCGCCGATGAACTCCTTGGGAATGTCGAAGGCCTCAATGCGAGGCACCTGGGGCTTCAGCTCGGCGCGAGGCTCGGAGATGGTCTTCATCATCTCGTTCATGATGTGCTCGCGGCCAGCCTTGGCCTGCATCAGGGCACGCTCAATGACCTCAAACGACAGGCCGTCGCACTTGATATCCATCTGTGTGGCAGTCAGGCCGTTCTTTGTGCCTGTGGTCTTGAAGTCCATGTCGCCCAGGTGATCCTCGTCACCCAGGATATCAGAAAGGATGGCAAACTTGTCCTCACCGGGATTGTGGATGAGGCCCATGGCGATGCCTGCCACAGGATTCTTGATGGGCACACCGGCGTCCATCAAGGCAAGGGTGCCGCCACAGACGCTGGCCATCGACGATGAGCCGTTCGACTCAAGGATGTCGCTCACCACACGCACCGTGTAGGGATAGTTCTCAGGGATCTGACCCTTCAGGGCGCGCCATGCCAAGTGGCCATGTCCGATCTCACGACGGCCCGGGCCGCGCTGGCTCTTGGCCTCACCCGTGGAGAAGGGCGGGAAGTTGTAGTGGAGCAGGAAGCGCTGGTAGCCGCGCGTCACGGCACCGTCCACGAGTTTCTCGTCGAGCTTGGTGCCCAGTGTCACTGTGGCGAGCGACATGGTCTCACCACGCTGGAAGATGGCTGATCCGTGAGGCATGGGCAGCGGAGACACCTCGCACCAGATGGGGCGCACCTCGTCGGTCTTACGACCATCCATGCGCAAGCCCTCGTCGAGGATGCAACGGCGCATGGCGTCGCGCATCGTGTCGCCCCAATAACGGCCGGCCTCGGCGTGCTTCTCCTCGAGTTCCTCCTCGGAGAGATCGGTGTGGGCGGCGTCATACTTCTCGAGGAAGTCGGCGATGGTCTTGTCGAAGGCGTCGTTGCGCTCTTGCTTCGGCAGGGTCTGGTGGATGATGTCGTAGGCGGGCTGATAGAGCTCAGCGTGGATTTGCTTGCGCAGGTCCTCGTCGTTGATCTCATCGTTGTACTCGCGCTTGACATCGGTGCCCAGCTCCTTGGCCAGCTCGTCCTGCAGGTCGCACATCGGCTTGATGGCCTCCTGGGCAGCCTTCAGGGCGCCAATCAGGTCTTGCTCTGACACCTCGCTCATCTCACCCTCGACCATCATCAGGTTGTCCTTGGTGCAACCGACCATGATGTCAAGGTCGGCATCCTTCATCTGGTCGAACGTCGGGTCGATGACATACTCGCCATTGATGCGTGCCACACGGCACTCGGAGATGG
>DAIOEQ010000016.1:15980-17691 GCA_036746215.1 Prevotella sp. | reverse complement strand
TTACGTTAGGGATGTCTGCTTCTGGATATCCGCTCATGAATATCCGCTCATGAATATCCACCCATGAATGTCTGCCGATGAATATGCTTATTCCCGCTCTGCCTGCAGGCCGAAGCGTTTGGTGGCCGATCGGACGGTGTACCACACGGCGCTCCATCCCGCCACGATGACCGTGGCAAAGACCGCAAGCACATCCAGGTAATGGACGCTTACGGGATAGGCATTCACGACATAGCTGCCGTCGGTGCCGCCCATGCGCACAAAGCCATACTGCTGTTGCAGGGCGCACAGCGCCAAGCCCAGCGCGATGCCGATGAGCGCGCCGAAGACGCTGATCATGCGGCCCTCGAAAAGGAACACGCGGCGCACTTGGCGGTCGGAGGCGCCCAGGTTGCGAAGGGTTTCCACGTCGTTGCGCTTGTCGATGATGAGCATCGAGAGCGACCCGATGATGTTAAAACACGCCACAATGAGGATGAACGTGAGGAAGATGTAGGCCATGAGCTTCTCGATTTGCATGATCTTGAACGTGTCGTGTTGCTGCTCATAGCGGTCTTCCACGAGGTATCGGCTTCCACCAAGCTGCTGCATCTCTTGCTTCACGGCATCGAGGTCGGAGCCGGGCTTCAGTCTAAACTCCAAGGCGGAAATCATGCCCTGCTGGCCGAAAAGGTTTTGTGCGAAGCCAAGGCTGGTGAGAAGGTAGTTCTTGTCGTATTTGCCTTGGTTGACGGCAAACACCACACCGGGTGAGAGCAGCGAGTCGACGACAAAGCCATCTTGCGCGTTGCTCATGTCGAGCTGGCCCTCGCGGCGCGGCGCGTAGATGTGGAGGTATCCCTGCCATTGCGCGTCGGCGCCCAGTGTCTGTGCCAGTCGGATGCCCGCCACGCCAAATTGCAGGTTGGCGGTGTGCAGGTCAAATTCCCCTTGCCCATAGAGAATTTCCGTGATGTGCGTCAAGTCGGCGAAGTTGTCGGCCACGCCTTTCACCGTCACCATGGCCTGCTTGCCACCGTAGACGGCCAACGCCATGTCCTCTATCGTCTCTGTGGCCACCTCCACTTCCGGCAGGTGGCGCATCTTGGTCAGCACAGGGTCGTCGGCGGGAACGGTCTTTCCTTGCACGGGAACGACCTTCAGCTGCGGGTCGAAGTTGGTGAAGAAGCTGGCCACCAAGTCGTGGAAGCCGTTGAAGACACTCAGCACGATGACCAAGGCCATGGTGGCGACGGCCACGCCGATGACCGATATCAGTGAGATGACGTTGATGGCGTGTGTCTTCTTCTTCGAGAAGAGGTAGCGACGGGCGATGAAGAAAGGAAAGTTCATTTCGCTAAACGGTCGTGTTTTATTTCTTCAGCAGCTCGTCGATGTGGTCGATGTAGTCGAGGCTGTCGTCGATGAAGAAGCGCAACTCGGGGATGATGCGCAGCTGGTTGTGCACGCGGCGTCCCAGTTCGTAGCGGATGCTCTTCTCGTTGGCGGTGATGTTCTTCAGCAGGTCTTCGCCCTTGTCCGATGGGAAGATGCTCAGGTATGCCGTGCAGATGCTCAGGTCGGGCGAGATGCGCACACGGGTCACGCTGATGAGCACGCCGTGCATGCTGCGCGTTTGGCTTTGGAAGATTTCGGCCAGTTCCTTTTGCAGCAGCCGAGATATGCGGTTTTGTCTTGTCTCTTGCATGTCGTTTTGTTCTTGATTGTTATT
>DAIOEQ010000016.1:14871-15970 GCA_036746215.1 Prevotella sp. | reverse complement strand
GCTATATCTTACTTTTTCTTTGTGTTTCTTGCTATTTCTTTGTTAGGGTGCCACCCAAGTCCTGCCTTTTCATCCTGCTCATTCATCCAGTCCTCTCGCCTTGCCTTTCCTGCGGGTGTTGCTCTTGCTTGCGGGCTTCAGCGGGCTTCGAGGTCCACGTGCTCCACGTGGATGTCATCGCGTAGAAAGATGGAAGCCGTCTCCTTGAACCGGTCCGGGTTTTCGGTGGTGTAATAGCGGCATGATGCGCCTCGTGTGAGCGAGGCCTCCATGTCGGCGTGTCGGCGCAGGTAGTCCTTCAGGCTGCTCGCCACGTAGTCGCCCTGGGGCACGATGGTCACGCCGGGCTTGGTGTACTTGAGGATCTTGGGCATCAAGATGGGGTAGTGGGTGCAGCCGAGGATGATGGTGTCAATCAGCGGGTCCTTGCTCATGAGCTGGTCGATACGCTTTTTCACGAAGTAGTCGGCGCCAGGTGAGTCTGCCTCGTTGTATTCAATCAGAGGCACCCAGAAGGGACAAGCCTGTCCCGTCACCTTGATGTTGGGCCACAGCTTGGCTATCTCCATGCTGTAGCTTTGGCTTTTCACCGTGCCCTCCGTAGCGAGGAGGCCCACATGCCCGTTGCGTGTGAGCTTTCCGATGATTTCCGCCGTGGGGCGTATGACACCCAGCACGCGGCGTGAGGGGTCCCATTGTGGCAGGTCGTTTTGCTGGATTGTTCGCAAGGCCTTCGCCGAGGCGGTGTTGCATCCGAGGATGACCAGGCGGCAACCCATCTCAAACAGTTTGCCCACCGCTTGCCGTGTGAACTCATAGACCACGTCGAACGAACGTGGGCCATAGGGCGCACGGGCGTTGTCGCCAATGTAGATGTAGTCGTATTCGGGCAACAGCTGGCGTATGCCGTGCAGGATGGTCAGTCCGCCGTAGCCTGAGTCGAACACGCCGATGGGGCCTTTCTCGTGGTTGTTTATCATTCTTGGGGTCATGGTTTGTCTATTCCTTGGTCGTGACTTGCCTGTCACTTGATTACCGCAAGGCGGCGTCGACGTCGGCCTGCACGTCAAATCCCGTTGTGGGGTCGATGAACTCAATG
>DAIOEQ010000016.1:0-14861 GCA_036746215.1 Prevotella sp. | reverse complement strand
TCGGCTACATCGAGCTCGACGACCCTGAAGGCGGCGTCGACGTCGGCCTGCACGTCAAATCCCGTTGTGGGGTCGATGAACGGGGCCGCGTCGTTGTCGGTGTTGAGGATGAAGGCAAGCCCTTTCTCCTTGCCCACCTTTTGCAGGGCTGCGGCGATCTTCTCGCGCAGGGGCTTATAGGCGTTGTCCTGTGCCTCTTTCAGCAGGCGTTGCGCCTCGGCCTTGAAAGCCATGTTTTTCTCCATGAGCTCTTGCAACTCGGCTTGGCGCTTGTGGCGGATGGAGGGCGCGAAGTCGCGCTGCCCGTCGAGAAACAGCTCGTATTTCTGGTTGAACTCCTCTTCCACGCGCTTCATCTCCTTGTCGTATTTGGCCTTGAGGTCATCCAGGTTGCGTTGCGCGATGGCATGGTCGGGCATCGCCTCAAACGTCTTTTGATAGCTGAAGTAACCGAAGCGGAAGGGTTGCACGTTGGCGCTGTTGGCGTGTGACGAGGCGTCGGAACCCGTGGCGATGGCATCCGTGGCAGCTGTTGCGACAGCCGTGTTGGCTTGTCCGTAGACTTGTGCTGTGGCTGTTGCGATGAGGAAGGATAGGAGAAGTCGTTTCATCTTCTGAAGATTAGGTGTTGATGGTGCGTTGTCTCGTCGTGGCGGTGTGTGGCTGATGGGTCACTTGCCACGCGAGAAAAGGCAACCGCCCGCAGGAGCAGGTGAGCACCTATTCCTGCGGGCGGATGGTTAATGGGTTGTGGGGGTGCGTTTATTTCATCTTGCCGATTTCGGCCTGCACCTTGCTGGTCACGTCCTCAACGGCTGTGCCCATGTAAGGAGCGCTGCCATCCTCGAAGATGAAGGTGTAGCCTCCGGCCTTGCCGACGCTGGTGATGGCGTTCATGATCTTGGTCTGGATGGGCTGCATCAGCTCCTGCTGCTTCTTCTGGAGCTCGGTCTGGGCATCCTGTCCGGCCTGCTGAATCTTCTGGCTGAGGTTGGTCAGCTCGGTTTCCTTCTGCTCCTGCTGCGTCTGGTTCATTGTGCTCTTGTGCTGCTGGTAGTCGTCGAGCTGGCGCTGAAACTCCTTCTGCATGCTCTCGAGCTCGTTCTGCTTCTGCTTCTGCAGGGCCTGGAACTCGCCATTGGCCTTGGCCACCTCGGGCAGGGCGTTGAAGATGGTCTGAGAGTCAACCTTGCCAAACTTCTGTGCGAACGTGGCCAACGGAGCCATCAGCATGATCATTAATAAAAGCTTTTTCATGTTTTTGTCTTTGATTGATATGATTTTTCTTGTTTTGATTGTTCTTTAATAGCCCAACTTCTGCAACACTTCCTGCGAGATGTCGATCTTGGGCGAGCCGAAGATGATGCCCGTGTCGGAGGCGCGGTCGATGACCAGCGAGTAGCCGCGGAGATCAGCTATCTCTTTCACGGCGTTGTAGATTTCCTCTTGTATGGGTGTCATGAGGCTTTCGCGCTTCTTGAAGAGTTCGCCCTCTGGGCCGAAATACTTCTTCTTGAGGTCGGCGGCCTCTTTCTCCTTGGCCATGATCTGGTCTTGCTTGGCCTTTTTCTGCTCCTGTGAGAGGAACACCACCTCGTTCTGGTAGTTCTTGTACATCGTTGAGGCTTCGGTGTTGAGCGCCTCCACTTCCGCCTGCCATTTCTTCGACACCTGGTTGAGCTGTTCGTTGGCCCGCTCGTAGGCGGGTATGTTCTTCAGCACATATTCCATGTCGACCAGTGCGAACTTTTGCGCCTGCGCCTTGCCGAAAGGCATGAGGGCGAAGAGGCACAGGAGGAGCAGGCTGGCCAGCCTGCCGCACCTTTTATGATTGTTGATGGTTTTCATGTCTCTTTTTGTTTTGTTGGTTGTCGGTGAATGATGATGCCCGTGAATGTTAGACGTTTCATCTCCGCATTTGTTACAGGCTTGCCTTTCCCATGTGGGCTTCTGTCACCTTGTCCGCCATGTCCGGGCCGGTTAGAACTCCTGTCCGAGGATGAAGTGGAACTGGCTGCCGCCTTGCTTCTGTCCGAGGAAGTACTTGTCGAAACCGTAGGCCCAGTCGATACCCATCAGGCCGACCATGGGCAGGAAGATGCGCACGCCGACGCCGGCGGAGCGCTTCATGTCGAACGGGTTGAACTTCTTGGTGTCGTTCCAGGCGTTGCCGCCCTCGACGAAGGTCAGGCCGTAGATGGTGGTGTTGCCCAGCATGAACGGGTAGCGGAGCTCCAGCGTGAAGCGGTCGTAGGCGTAGCCCTCGTAGCCGTAAGGCGTGAGGTTTCCGTTGTCGTATCCGCGCAGGCCGATGGTCTCGGTGGCGTAGCCGTAGGAATAGCCGCTCATGCCGTCGCCGCCCATGTAGTAGGTCTCAAACGGGCTCTTCTTGTACTTGTTGAAGCTTCCGAGCAAGCCCATCTCCACACGGGTCATCAGCACGAAGGTCTTCTGCGCTGACGTGAGCGCGGTGAAGGTGCGTGCCTTGAACTTCCACTTGTGGTACTCGATCCAGCGGTACTTGTCCTGTTGCTCCTTCACGTAGTTGGACGAGTGGATGTCGTTGGCGAGGTTCTTGTAGTCCTTGCCGTCCCAGAGCGACCAAGGCGGCGTGACGGTGACGCTGGCCGTGAACTCCGAGCCACGGCGCGGGAACAGCTGGTTGTCGGTCGACGTGCGGTTGAGCGCGATGCTGAGGTTCAGGTTGTTGGAGTTGCCGTTGGTGAGGAGGAAGTAACGCCAGTTCTTCAGCATGTAGCGTGTGTAGGACAGCTGCACGGAGAGCGTGAAGTAGTCGTCGGGCCAGCGCAGGCGCTTGCCCCATCCCACGTTGACGCCGAGCATCTTGACGTACTTGTCGGGGTCGTAATAGTTCTCGTAGTTGGAGTAGTTGTATCCGTAACTGTTGTAACCGTACAGGTAGTTCATGTAGCTGTTCTGCCAGGCGGTGTTGTAATAGTTGCTCGACACGTCGGTCGACTTGGAGTAGTAGGCTCCGACGGAGAACTGTATGGGGCGCTTTCCGCCAAACCAGTTGGTGGAATAGCTCAAGTTGTAGCTCTGGTAGTAGGAGGCGTTGGTCTGCACGCCAAGCGAGAGCTTCTCGCCGTCGCCCACGGGCAGCACGCCGCGGTGCGCCTTGTTCTTTCCGAAGAGGTTGGCCATGGAGAAGTTGTTGAGGGTGAGTCCCACACGGCCGATGATGCCGGTCTGTCCCCATCCCAACGAGAACTCCACCTGGTCGTTCGACTTCTGTTCCAGGTTCCAGTTGACATCGACGGTGCCGTCGTCGGTGTTGGGTCGCACGTCGGGTATGCACTTCTCTTGGTCGAAGTGTCCCATTGACGCCAGCTCGCGTGCCGAGCGCATCAGCGCCTCGCGCGAGAAGAGGTCGCCGGGCTTGGTGCGCAGCTCGCGCCTGACGACGTTCTCATACAGGCGTGTGTTGCCCGTGATGCGCACGTGGCTCAGGTGAGCTTGCGGTCCCTCGTAGACGCGCATCTCCAGGTCGATGGAGTCGCCCACGACGTTGACCTCGGTGGCGTTGATTTGCGAGAACACATAGCCGTTGTTGTAGTAGAGGTTGCTCACGGCGTCGTCGTCGGAGGTGAGGCGCTTCTCCATGAGCTTCTGGTTGTAGACGCTGCCCTTGTGGAGCGTGAGCAGGCGCGACAGCACGTCAGAGTTGTAGACGGTGTTGCCCACCCACTGGATGTTGCGCACATAGTATTTCTGTCCCTCGTCGACCTTCACCCACACGTTGACGTGCTTGGGGTCGACGTTCCACACGCTGTCGCCGAGGACGACGGCGTCGCGGTAGCCCAGCTCGTTGTATTTCTCGATGAGTTTCTCCTTGTCGGCCTTCCAGCGCTCCGGCGTGAACTTCTTGGCCTTGAGGAAGGTGGCGAGCTTGCCGGCCTCGTGTGTCTTGGCGAAGGCGCCCTTGCGGAAGAGACCGCCCTTGATCTTCATGTCCGAGAGTTTCTCGTTGCCCTCGATGAAGATGTGCCTGACGCGCATTTTCTGCTTCTTGTCGATGATGACGTCGAGGATGACCTGGTTCTTGGCGGCCACGTCGTCGCGTTGCTGGATGTCGATGTCGGCGTTTTTGAAGCCCTTGTCGTCGAAGTATTTCTTGGCCAGGATTTTGGCGCGGTCAATCATGTTGGGCGTGATTTGTCCGCCCTTGAGGATGCCCAACTTCTGCTCCATGTCCTGCTTCTCGCTTTTCTTCAGTCCGATGTAGTTGATTTGCGAGACGCGGGGGCGGGCCTTGAGTGCGATGTGCAGGTAAACCTTGTCGCCGACGATGGAGTCGGCGGCGATCTGCACGTCGGAGAACAGTCCGTGGTTCCAGTAGCGTTTCACGGCGTCGGTGATGGCGGTTCCCGGCAGTTCGATGTGTTGCCCCACCGTCAGTCCCGATATGCCGGTGAGCATGTAGTCCTCATAGCCCTCCATGCCCGACACGCTGATGCCTCCGATGACCACGTCGCGTGGCGTTCCGGCATAGGTGATGTCGGGGTGGACGATGCGGTCCTGGGCGTTGCCGACAGCGCAGCAGGCCAGCAGGGCGAGGCTCAACAGAGCTTTATGTTTGATATTGTACATCCTATGTGTTTGCTATGTGCTTTGTGTCTTGATCACTGTTCGTTTTCCACTTGCGCCTCGGTCTTCCCGTATCGGCGCTGCCGTCCCTGGTAGCTCTCGATGGCCTTCCTGAGGTCGGCCTCGGAGAAGTCGGGCCAGTAGGTGTCGCAGAAGTAGAGCTCGGAGTAGGCGATTTGCCAGAGCAGGAAGTTGCTCACGCGACACTCGCCCCCGGTGCGTATCAGCAGGTCGGGGTCGGGCATGAAGGTGGTCTGCAGGTGGCTGGCCACGTAGTCCTCGGTGATGTCGTCGGCCTTCACTGCTCCTGGTTGGCTATTGGCCTTGGCGACGATTTGCCTCACGGCGTCGGTGATTTCCCAGCGCGACGAGTAGCTCAGGGCCACGACCATGGTCATGGCGGTGTTGGCGGCGGTGTGCTCCTCGGTCTCGCGCAGCTTCCGCTGCACCTCCGCGGGCAGGCGTCCCACGTCGCCGATGACGCGGAAGCGCACGTTGTTTTTCATGAAGATCTCGTCTTCGAGGGAGGTGAGCACCAGTCCCATGAGGGCGTGTATCTCCGTTGCCGGACGGTTCCAGTTCTCGGTGGAGAAGGTGTAGAGCGTGAGGTATTTCACGCCGAGTCTTGTGCACTCCGACGTGATGCGCCTGACGGTGTCCACGCCGGCCTGGTGCCCGAAGCTGCGGTCCTTGCCTCGCTCGGTGGCCCATCGGCCGTTGCCGTCCATGATGATGGCTATGTGTTGCGGTATCCGTGTCGTGTCCATATTCTTATTCTTTGTTGCAGGTCACACACTTGGGCATGAAGCTGTAGGTGAGTGTCAGTTGGAGGGTGGAGTAGCAGTCGGTGTTCTTGAAGAGACCGGAGCTCTCGATGTGGTAAGGGTCTTTCACGCCGTCGAGCTTGTCGCTCTGCGAGAAGTGCACGCCCCACTCCAGTCCGACGTTGAGGCGCTCGGCCACCTTGTATTTGAGACCGACGCCGACGGGTATGTTGAAGGTGAACTGTCCCTTGTCGCTGGTGTCGGCGTAGGTGGCGCCGATGCCGCCCCACACGTAGGGCGCGAGGCGCTTGGCGCCGCGGTAGTCGCGTCCGGTGCCGTAGGGCAGGAAGTTGTACTCATAGGCCACGCCGACGTCGAAGAGCTTGTTCTTGAACGTGTAGGGTGTCTCGGCGTAGTCGGGGTAATAGGTCTCCACGTCTGCCGACGAACCCTTCATCGTGCCGTAGCTGACGTTCATCTTCAGGGCCATGTAGGGGTTGAAGATGTATCGCGCCAGCACCGTGGCCATGGGCTGTAGGTCCTTGGTGAGGTTGCCGTTGAAGTCGCCGAGATAGCCCATGAGTCCCACGCCGCCGCCGATTTCCATGCGGTATTGCGGGTCGTCTTGCGCCTTGAGCGGGCCGCAAGCCGTCACGAGGAGTGCCAGTGTGAGCAACGCCTGTTTCATTCGGTGAAGGATGTCTGCTGCTGTTTCCAGCCCAGTCGGGCCAGCCGGCCCGAGAGCACGGCGCCTTGGCGGGCCTGGCTGTAGCGGAGCACGTTCTCGCTGTCGCGGAAGAGGGCGAAGGGCGTGTCGGTGGCCTGGCCGAGGGGCAGGGCGTAGAAGTCGATGGCGCTCCAGGTCAGTCCGTGGTCGAGGCTCTTGTAGAAATGGCTCATGTCGCCGCCCGTGGCGAGCAGTCCGCCGTCGTAGGCCACCACCTGCAGCCCGCTGAGGTGGGGCAGGGTCTTCTGGTTGTAGCTGTCATAGGGGAGCAGCGCCCAGGCGTTGTTGTCGTCGGTGCCGTTCTCCTCCACGCGCGTCCACACCACGGTCTTGCCGTCGCGGTTGCCGATGAGCGTGAGGTTGTTGGTGTGCTGGTTGACCTTCGAGGGCAGCGAGGCCAGGTTGATGTCGCTTGCGGGCAACGAGTCGGCGTTGCTGTCGAGCTGGTCTTCGGTCCAGTCGAGGCCGTTGGCGCTGTGGGCCAGGCCGTTTATGGTCAGCGCGTAGATGCGGTTGTCCGATGTGCCGATGAGTTGCTTCAGGTTGTTGGGGGTCGCCAGGTTGCTCCATGTTGTGCCGTCGGCCGAGCGGCGCACCAGTCCGCCCGTGAAGGTGTAGAGATAGCCGTCGAGCGCCACCATGTTCTTGTAGGCGTCGCGGTCGGCGATGACGGAGACCTTCCGCCATGTGCCGTCGGTGAGACGGTAGCCGATGGTCTGCGTCGTGCCTTGGCAGAAGAGCCACTGGTCGCCGCCGAGCTGCACGAAGCGGCGAGCGCCCAGCGTGTCGGCGCCCTCGGCGCTGGCGGTGCCCCAGGCAAACTCGTTGCCGGTCTGCTGGTGCACGCTGATCTTCAGCGTGTAGAGCTTGTAGATGTCGCCGCGGTTGCTGTAGACGCGCACGGCCATGGGTGAGGAGAGGTCCAGCGAGTCGGCCGACGAGTAGTAGGCCAGCGAGTCGCCGCCCCACATGTTCTTCTCCGTGAGCATCACCACGCCGCCGTTCTTCGTCGAGAACGAGCACACCACGTGCTTCAGGTCGCAGCCCTTGGGCAGCGAGTCGGGGTTGTAGATCAGTGCGTTGACCTGGTCGATGTAGCACTTGTAGTTGCTGCCGGCAATCTTCGTGACATAGACGCTGTCACCCGTGCCGTCTTTGGTGGTGGTGTGGTTATAGCGGTTGATAGTTCCCAGCGAGAAGGCTGTGATGGCTGTGTCGTCGTAATATGTCACCTCGTCATCATTGTTGCTCAGGCAGGAGGTCAGTGAGACCACCGCTGAGGCGATGATGAGCAGCGAGTATAACCTTTTCATCATTTTATGCGCGCGTATTATGATTTTAGGTGCAAATTTACAGAGTTTTCTTTAAATTAGGGCTAAAAACGTGGGTTTATTATGTTAATTATCGAATTGTCGGCCTTTTTTTAAGGTTTGTTGTGGAATGGGGCGCGGCGGTGAATGAAGGCCCGCGCGTGGCACGAAACGACACAAAAAAAGGCAATACGATCACTCGCACTGCCTTTTTTCGTAAGAATATTGTTATCAGCGGCCTGCTTGGTCCAAATCAAAAAGGTGACTTGGCACTGTCGCCGATGCGACTTTCCACAGATGCTGTGATTGACTCAAAATCAATAACAATATCCTACTTTACCTTAAAAAATCTATCAAACTACTAACCTAATGAAACTTTAATAATGTGTATCTTCTCACGAAGACACTGCAAAGGTACATATTGTGTTCGTTCACGCCAAACTTTTTAGCAATAATTTAGAAAAAACGATTGCATTTTGATGAAATTTTGCGCGAATGTTACAAAATGACGCCTCCGGGGCTATGGATTGACGGTTTCCCGCCATTTGTCCTCCCCCGCATGAAGTTCGCCGTGTGTCTTCTATAAGAGACATAAAAATGGCTAATTATGTCTTCCGTAGCCGACATGTCGCTTGCGGCTCGTCGATACTTACGCCCGCCGATGGCGGGCGGCTGACCAGTGGGAAGTCATTTTCCGTGTGGCCATCAGCTTGCCATTCGCTGCGCGCGATTAGTGTTCGCGCAAGTTCCTTAGTTTGTGTTCGGTACAATACAACAAAGAAGCCCGTCCTCCATGCGGAGAACGGGCCTGCATTATCTGTCAGTCGTTTCAGGTGGCGTCATGCCGCCCGAACGTCTTGTGTGCGATTAGAGCTGGGGACCAGCGGCAACCAGGGCCTTGCCAGCCTCGTTGCCCTCATACTTCTTGAAGTTCTTGATGAAGCGCTGAGCCAGATCCTTGGCCTTAGCGTCCCACTCAGAAGCGTCCTTGTAGGTGTCGCGGGGATCGAGGATGCCACCGTCAACGCCCTCCAGCTGTGTGGGCACCACAAAGTTGAAGTAAGGAATGGTCTTTGTGGGAGCCTTGTCGATCTCGTGGTCGAGGATGCGGTCGATGATGCCACGTGTGTCGCGGATGGAGATACGCTTGCCCGTGCCGTTCCAGCCTGTGTTGACCAGGTAAGCCTTGGCACCGCTCTTCTCCATGTGCTTCACGAGCTCCTCAGCGTACTTCGTCGGATGCAGCTCCAGGAAGGCCTGGCCGAAGCAAGCGGAGAAGGTGGGAGTGGGCTCAGTGATGCCGCGCTCTGTGCCGGCCAGCTTGGCTGTGAAGCCAGAGAGGAAGTAGTACTTCGTCTGCTCAGCGTTGAGGATGCTCACAGGAGGCAGCACGCCGAAGGCGTCGGCAGAGAGGAAGATGACCTGCTTGGCTGCGGGACCCTGGCTCTCGGGGCGCTGGATGTTGTGGATGTGGTAGATAGGATAGCTGACGCGGGTGTTCTCGGTGACAGTCTTGTCAGCGAAGTCGATCTTGCCGTTAGCGTCGACAGTGACGTTCTCCAGCAGGGCGTCGCGGGTGATGGCACCGTAGATGTCGGGCTCAGCGTCCTTGTCGAGGTTGATGACCTTGGCGTAGCAGCCACCCTCGAGGTTGAACACGCCCTGGTCGTCCCATCCGTGCTCGTCGTCGCCGATGAGCTTACGCTTCGGATCGGTGCTCAGCGTGGTCTTGCCGGTGCCAGAGAGGCCGAAGAAGATGGCGGTGTTCTCACCGTTCATGTCGGTGTTGGCAGAGCAGTGCATGCTGGCGATGCCGCGCAGCGGGAGGAAGTAGTTCTGCATGGAGAACATGCCCTTCTTCATCTCACCGCCATACCAGGTGTTGAGGATGACCTGCTCCTTCGTGGTCACGTTGAACACAACGGCGGTCTCTGAGTGCAGACCCAGCTCCTTCCAGTTGGTCACCTTGGCCTTGGAGGCGTTGTAGACGATGAAGTCGGGCTCCTGCTCGAAGTCAGCCTCTGTCTTAGGACGGATGAACATGTTGGTCACGAAGTGAGCCTGCCATGCCACCTCCACGATGAAGCGGACCTTCATGCGGGTGTCGCGGTGTGTGCCGCAGAAACCGTCGACGACGTAGAGCTTCTTGTTGCTCAGCTCCTCTTGGGCGAGCTTCTTGACAGCCTTCCAGGTCTCCTCAGAGGCACGGTGGTTGTCGTTATGGTATTCCTCTGAATCCCACCACACGGTGTCGTGAGATGTGGCGTCGTCAACGATGAACTTGTCCTTGGGCGAACGGCCGGTGTAGATACCGGTCATCACGTTCACTGCGCCAAGCTCAGTCTCCTGGGCCTTGTCGAAGCCTTCCAGGCCCGGCTTGGTCTCCTCGTTGAAGAGCACCTCGTAGGAGGGATTGTACAGAACTTCTGCGGTACCCGTCTGGATGCCGTAGGTTGCTAAAACTGACTTGTTAAACCTTGCCATTTTACTTAAATGTTAAGTTATATATGTTGGATATTCTCGTCTTTGGGGGCAAAGGTAGCAATTTTCGCACAAGCCGCAAAGCGTGTGCAATCATTTTTCGAAGTGGATAAATCATTTTTAGGTTAAAGAATATAAAATCGTTTCCTCCACCTTCCGTTTTGTCACATCGACTTGGAAAAATCGTTTGAACAAAAAGCCCCACGCCGTTCACACGGCATGGGGCGGGGGATGGAAAAGTGGTGGTGCTTGGGCCTTATATTTATATTATAAGGTGAAATGCAGAGTCCCTATTTGACCACCACCTTCTGGTTGTTGACCACATAGACGCCGGCCGCGGGCCACGAGCTGTCCGCCCACCGTGTAGGTGGCGTAGTGTGTGGCAGACGCGGCCGTCAGGGTCATGCTGCCATGACCCACGCTCACCACGAGGTCGCCCTCGGTGGCAGAGATGTCGCTGATGCCCGTCGGCGTCACGTCGGCGGGGTCGAAGACCACCTTGGCCTTCTCCTCGCTCTGCGCTGCAGGCGAGTCGTCGGTGGTGTGGTAGTAGGCGCGGAACGGGCGGATGTTGAAGTGGTCGTTCTGGCGCAACTGCGCCGCGTTCCAGAAGAAATCCTTGGAGAAGTACCACTTGCCCTTGCCGTTAGTGGCGCCCGCTGTCGGCTGCACGCCGGCGTAGGTGCCGAGGGCCGTCCAGTTGCCTTGTGTGCGCTGGAGCTTCTCATCGCTCGTGGTGCCCGGTGTCTTCTCAAACTGCGCGCCGAGGATGTTAAACGTGAAGCCTGGCGTGGTGCTCGTCACGTAGTAAGGCTTGTTGGCCTCGGCCACGCCATCCTTCACTGGTTCGGCCACCATGGCGTAGGTCAGTTCCTGGTGGTCTCCCTTGGAGCTCACGCTGGTCACCTTGCCATAGCCCGTGATGTCGTGGAATTGCACCGAGTTGTCGGTGGCGTCGGTAGCCGTCTTCGCGTGGCCGTCGGCGGTGAGCTGCACGCTGAAGGGCAGCACCGCCGTCATGTTCCGCACGGTGGCGCTGAGGCCGTCCGTGGCCTCACGGTTGTAGATGGCCTGGCGGGTGCCCGTCACGAAGGCGTAGGGCGTGAAGAACGGCTGCTGGTCGTAGAGGCGGATGTTGCCCACGGCCTCATACTTGCCGTCCTGACGCTTGCTGATGGTGTTCTCCACGTTGCGCGTGAAGCCCACGGGCATGAAGTAGAGGCAGTTGTCGGCCGTGCCGGCGTTGAAGGCGTCCCAGTTGTTCTCGCCCTCGGTGGTCTCGCCCGTCACGGTGTTGAGCGCGCTCATGTCCACGTAGAGGATGCCGCGCAGCGGGTCGCTCTCGCTGAAGCCGTAGTAGTTGTTGTCCTTCAGCTTGTCCTTGATGGCGCTGATGATCTCGGTGTTGGTCAGCACGCCGTAGGGCGTTGAGCCGTCGTCGGTCGTCGAGGTCACGGTCACGCCCACGTAGGTGTGCTTCGTGTCGAGCGTGCCGCCGTCGGTTGTCAGCGTGCTGCTCGTCTTGTGGGGCGCAGCCTTCAGCGTTTGGGTGTAGAGGGGCGTGACGGTCACAGCGGGCTTCTCGTTCTCCACCACAGGCATCACCTTGATGGTGTAGAAGCGGTAGTCGATGTGGCGCTTGCCCGAGCCGATGCCCGTGGGCAGGATGCTCCATGTCGGCATGTCGGCGGAGTAGACGTAGACCGTCTGCGCTGTGCCGTTGGTGAGGCTCACGGTCTGCAGGCCGCCGTCGCCCTTCTTGTATTCCTTGTCTTGCAGTTCCTCGGCCTTGCGGTCCACCACGTCCTGGATGTTGGTGGCCAGGAGCTTGTTGGTGCCCGTCTGGTCGGCGTCGACGCGCGCCGTGGGCCATGGCGTGGCGGTCATGTCGATGCCCTTGTCGCCGTCGTAGGCGGCGCTGCCCACGAGGGTGAAGTTGGAGTAGCCGCCCGTGCTCGAGAGGTCGTTGTTGCTGACACCCTCCGTGTACCAGAGGTTCTTCTCCTCGTTCTCGGCCTTGCGGAAGACGAGGGTGTAGGGGCCGGTGGCATCCTTCGGAACCAGCACGCGCACGGCCTCGCCGCCATGGAAGGTGTAGTTGGTGGAGGTCACCTCGTTGGAGCCAATGACACCATTATTATATTTGGCGGCCACCTGCAGCGTCTGCACCTCGGGGTTGAGCGGCAGGAACTTCAGGTTCACGCGGTAGAGGGCGGCGGAGCCGTCCGTGAGGCCGCTGATGCTGAAGCGGATGGCGTCGTTGTTGTAGTCGTCCACGCTGAGGGTGGCCTCGCTGTTGACGCTCGTCACTGTGGCTGTGCCGTTCGCGGCCTTGCCCTCGCGGTTGTAGACCGTGGCCGTGAAGTCGGAGGCCGGGCGGGTGGCGGTGGTGGAGGCCACCTCCTTCTGCAACTTCGACTTGTTGGACGTGCTGTTGCTCACGTTCCAACCGCTGTTGACATACGACAGGTAGCCAGGGCTCGATGTGCTTGATGACGCCTTGAAGCAATGGTTGCTGGTGTCCCAGATCCAGTTGCCGTAGTTGGCGTTGGTGCTGGCGGTGACACCCGTGATGGTGCTATTGCTGATGGTCAGCACCAGGTAATGGCTACCGCTCTTGACCTGATATTTGTCGTTTCCCTGTCCGATGAGCGTCCATATTGTAGCCGTTTTCTCGCTGGTGCCCGTGGCAAGCGAACCATTGTTGAGGTTCAGGTAGTGGCCGTTGCCGTCGGTGATGATGTAGTCGCCATTGTCGGCGGTGGTCACATCCTCATAGTGGGAGCTGGTGGCATACTCCGAAGAGTGGCGGAGCAGCTGCAGCGTGGCGCCCACGATGCGGAACTTCTCGGGAGCCTCGAGGTAGTAGTCGCCATTGGCCGCGGCCACGAAGTACTGGTTGTCGCCCACCTTATAGGTCTCGGTCTGCTCCTCGCCCTTGCTGTTCACCAGTGTCACGGCCTGCTGGTCGGTCACCGCCGAGCTGCTGAACGACCAGAAGCCCTTGGTGTTCTCGCTGAACGTGCCGAGGTCGAGCAGGCCTGTATGGAGGTCAGGGTCACCGTTCTCGTTGGGCACCAGGCCCGTGATGGGCTGGTCGATGGCGTAGGTGATGTGGAGCGATTTCACCATGACCTTCTTTGCCGTTCCTGTGGCGTTGAAGCGGAAGAAGAGCATGTTGGTGCCGTTGGCCAGGGTCTGATCCCATGTGCCGTCGCTCACGTTGGCGCTTGCGCCCTCCACCACGTTACCGTCGGTGTCGTAAGTGTATTGCGTCACCTGTGAGCCGCTCGCGCTGTTGGCGGCGTCGAACGCCATCTGGTAGCGCATGATGCGGTAGCCCTTGGGGGCCACCACCTGCGCGTAGACATACTGGCTCTTGCTGGAACTGTTGAACGAGAGGTAGGTGTCGTCGCCCACTTTCTCGAAGAGCATGTCGTTGTCGTTCTCGTTGAACACCTCGTCGCCGCCTGTGGAGAGGGTCGCGTCGTTGGACGTGATGATCTGCACGTGGGCCACGTCGTGGCGCAGGAAGCCGAAGGGCTGCTTGTCGGGGTTCGAGGCGTCGCCCGATGCCTTGCTGGAGAATAGGCGGTGGCTGGAGCCATAGTCGAGCGAGATGGTGGTGCCGATCTTGGTCACGTCGGCAGGGCTCACGATGCTGTACTCGGCGGTGACGACCGCGCTCTTGTTGCCCTCGCCGTCCACGGCGATGGCCTTGATGACCATGCTCTTGCTCACGGTGATGGCGCCCTCATACTTCTGGCTGCTGGTCGTGGGCTCCGTGCCGTCGGTGGTGTAGTAGATGGTCGCACCGTCGGTGGCAGTTTTCAGTTCCACCGTCTGCTCGTTGGCGTAGGTGCCCGAGGCCACGGAGAACGTGGGGGCGGAGGGCAGGAGCACGTCGGGAATCTGCACCTTGTAGGTAGCTGTGGCCACGGCGCTCACGTAGCTGTCATTGTCGTTGCTCACGGCGATGGCCTTCAGCGTCATGTCGTGGTCCACGGTGATGGCCCCCGTGTACTTCGTGCTGCCGGTCGTGGGCTCCGCGCCGTCGGTGGTGTAGTAGATGGTCACATTCTCACTGGTCGAGGTGATTGTCACCTGTTGTGCGCTGGTGTAGGTTCCCGATATGACGGAGAAGGTCGGAGCGCTCGGTGGGAGTATCATCTTCTCGTTGTAGGGCTCAGAGGTGGTGTGGAAGCCGTCCGAGGCCGTGTTGGGCGAGTAGGTGTAGGCGCCGCCCGTGATGGTTGAGAGGGGGAGCGTCATGTACTGGATGTCGTAGGCCTCGGCAAAATTTCGGCGGTTCTCCTCATAGAGGAACGCTATGTCGCCGTCCTTGTTGAGCACCATCGTGGCGTAGCAAGACGTGGTGGTGCTGATGGCATATTTCGTCCAGCCTGAGTTGAAGTCGGAGGGCTGGTCATAGTCGGCCGTGCTGCTCAACACCTTGTAGTAGATGCCCACATTCCTTCGTTCGCTTGACATGGCAGCCGACTGCAGAAGCACGTAGACCTGGTTGCCGCTCTTGTCCTTGGCGGGCACCAAGAGGATTTCCTCGTCGCAACTGGCAGCCGTGATGGTGCTGTTGTTGTAGACAGGGCTGCTCCATGAGCCTTTGGCGTTGTCGCGGTCGGAGAAGGTGAAGATGTTGAAGATGCGGCCTGTGCCCAACGCGCGGCAGCTCAGCAGGATGTTTCCATTGGGAAGCTCTTCCACCTTGCTCTCGTCGCCGAAAGTGCCGTTACCGTATGAAGGGGTTGACTCTATTCCCCCAAGATAGTTCCAGGTCTCTCCAAAGTCGTCGGAGTAGACCACCTTACAGCCATTCTTCCCGTTCAGATTGTTGTTGGCGGTGCTACGCGTGTTCACGGCTGCGTAGAGGCGGTAGTACTTTCCTTTCTTCACTAAGGTGCTCTGGATGATGCGGCCGCTGGAGAAGAAGCAATGCGCCACGTATGAGTCGTT
>DAIOEQ010000015.1:17862-18110 GCA_036746215.1 Prevotella sp. | reverse complement strand
TATTGTTGATTTCGTTATGGCGACATTCTAACTAATTACACTTTTGCCCCTTTAGGGCGCAGGCTCACGCTTCGCTTCCCCACCCAGGGTGCCGCTTCGCTTGCCCTGGGCTGTGGACTTTTAGCCTTTCAGGCTGGCGCAAGCGTCAGCGTTGAGTGCAGGCAGTGCAGCTTTCAGCGTCAAGCGCAGACTGTGCGACGACAGGTCTTGGGATGGCCTGCCATACCGCCTGGGCACATCTTCTTCCT
>DAIOEQ010000015.1:11048-17830 GCA_036746215.1 Prevotella sp. | reverse complement strand
ATTACTTTGTCCTTCCTGGTATCTGTTGATTTACAGGAGGATATGAATCTTTCGATGAGAGGCGGCTGGCGGCATGTCCCCTGTTACAGTTTGAGGCGCACCTGGAAGTCGAGGTCTGTCATCTGGCGGGCGTTGACTTGTTGCAGGCCGGTGCCGATGGTGGATCGGTCGAAGTAGCGGGTGTGGCCCAGCTTGGCGATGACCATCCATTGGGCAGACAGGTTGGCTTGCGCCTGTGCGGCGAGACGGAGCCCCTGGCCGAAGAAAGAGGGGAAGGAGAATGTGTAGCGGACGCTACGCTCGTAGGCGTAGACACGCGAGTCATAGTCGTCGGTGTGGAAGTAACTGGCGGTGCCGGCCAGGCGCAACCAGCGCCAAGTGGTGGAGCCGCCGGCTGTGGCCATCCATCCGAGGCTGTTCTTTTCCGCGAAGTGGCAGTGAGCCATGTCGGCCTGCAACCGCAGGTCGTAGCCCTCGGTGGCATACATGACGGCCAACCGGCCCCGTTGCTCGGTCTTCATGGAGAGTGTCTTTTGCGTTTTTTCTTCCCCGTCTTGTTCCGTTTCCGACGAATGGTCTTTCTCCCTCATCTTGATGCGGTAACGCGCGATCCACGACCAGTGGCCGGCGGTGTAGGTGGCTTGCGCGAAGTTGTCCCAGCTATGGGAGGCCGCGCTGGCTTGGTATTTGGGCCAAGCGAAGTAGGCCACGTCGGTGTAGGCCTTTATCGCCAACCGCCGCGAGGGTGTCCAGTTGGCACCCACAAAGAGCCCACTCTCGTCCTGCACGCTGCCGCCCTCGGCGAAGCTGCTGCTGTAAGGGGCATGATACCGGTAGGGGTAATAACGTTGGAGAACTAAGAGCGCCACGTTGCTCCATGCCTGGTAGCTCACGCTGTTGAGGGTGGCCACCTGTCCGCAGTCGCCCGTGGCTGTCTCGCCGGAGAGGTTGAGGCGGTCGGAAAGGTAGCCGTAGTCTATGCTCGCGTTCCAGAAGTGCTGTCCGATGGGATACCAGCGGCGGTAGACCGGGCCCGTGTTGGGTCGCAAGGGCTTGTCGAATGTCGTCGCGTAGGCTGTGACGCCGATGTGCCATCCGTTGCTGAACCAGTTGAGGTTGCCGCCCCACAGCGTCGTCGAGGCGTTACGTCGCCGTCGCATCTCGCTCTCCGTGCGGTGGTAGCCCGTTTGGAGGATGGTGGCGATGGAGGCCGAGTCGGCGCCTAAGGTGGCGTCGATCTTGCGCCATGAGGCGAAGGCCGTGAGGTCCAGCTGGCGGTTGAGGCGCACCGTGGCTGCGGCGCCTTGCAGGTAGTTGCCCTCCATCCGGCTGCTGTGGGCGAAGACGAGCGAGGCCGAGCGGCCCAGCGTGGCCAGTGTGTTGAGCTTGCCCATGCCGAAGGAGTTGTTGAGGATGAGGCCCATGCCGAAGCGGAGGCGGTAACGCCCGATGACCGCCGTCTTCAGCCGTCCCCATCGGTTGACCTGGAGATAGGCGGAGTAGAAGTCGTAGCCCGTGGCGTTACGGCCCGAGAAGAACGGCTCGCCCGCGTCTTGCGAGGCGATGAGGCCCGCCTTGACGTGCCCCGACGAGGCGAAGGTGTAGCGCAACCAGTGCTTGTAGGGATAGCCCTGGTAGCCGTTGCGGTCGCCCTTGCGCCGGTAGAAGGGCACCCGCAATGTGCCCACGAGTTCATGGCGGCCGCGGCTGAGCAGCTCATGCCATGAGGGGAAGCGGTCGCGCGTGCTGTCGGGCGTGATGGTGATGAAGCGCGCCAGGAGGTCTACCGTCACCTTGTCGAGGCTCGGCACCAGACGGAGCTCCAGGGGTGTCTCGATGCGCCGGGCCTTGTCTCGATACTCCATGATGTCCATGATCTGTTGCGAGGAGAGGAAAGGCAGCTGGCCGAGGTCCTCGCGTGTGCAGCGGTTGATGTCCATCTTGTCCCTGGCGAGGTCGCTCAGGTCCTCATACGTTTGCTCCCACTGGTCCGACTCCGTGTCCTCCAGTTGTCCTGTTTGGTCGAAC
This sequence comes from Prevotella sp., assembly GCA_036746215.1. Classification (GTDB taxonomy): domain Bacteria; phylum Bacteroidota; class Bacteroidia; order Bacteroidales; family Bacteroidaceae; genus Prevotella. The sequence continues at coordinate 15,802 of DAIOEQ010000015.1, read as the reverse complement.
AGTTCCTCCCACGTGTCGTCACTTTGCGCCGAGAGTGACAGGCCGAGCGTCAGGAGGAGCAGTGTCAGCCACAACCGCAAGGTAAGTGACTGCATGGAAAGAGGGCGGGCGGTTTGCATGTCTCAAAGGTTTTTAGGGTGTCTCAATGGTTTTTAGGGATGTGTTCGGGCGGAAAAAGATTGCGCCTGCAACCCAGTGGAGGCTGCAAGCGCAATCGATGTGATGATGATTTTTATGTTCATGAGTGATGGTGTGGCGTTCGTGTGATGGAGGCTCGCCGCTTACAGGAGCTTCCAGGTGGCGCCGTCCTTGGTGTCGTTGACCACGAAGCCGGCGTCGGTGAGCGTGTCGCGTATCTGGTCGGAGGTGGCCCAGTCCTTGGCCTCCTTGGCCTTCTGGCGCATATCGAGCACCATGTCGACAATCTTTCCGTAAGCCTTCTCGCGCTCCTCGTTGTTGGCGCCTCGGTTGGTTTGCAGTCCGAGGATGTCGAAGGTGAAGAGGTTCATCGTGTCGGAGAGCTCCTTGAGGTCGTCGGCGGATATCTTGAGCTTGTGGTCCACGAGCTGGTTGATGACGTGGCAGGCCTCAAAGAGTGCGCTGATGACGAGCGGTGTCTGCAGGTCGTCGTTCATGGCGTCGTAGCAGCGCTGGCGCAAGGCGCGCACCGTCTTCTGCGTGTCGGGCGACGAGCCCTTGGCCACCTGCACACGCTCCAGGTCGGCGATGCCGTTCATCAGTCGGTCGTAGCCCTTCTGCGCGGCCTTGAGGGCGTCGTTGGAGAAGTCGACGGTGCCGCGGTAGTGGGCCGAGAGGATGAAGAAGCGGATGGTCATGGGCGAGTAGGCCTGGTCGAGGCTCTCGTGGTCGCCCTTGAAGAACTGCTCCAGGGTGATGAAGTTGCCGAGCGACTTGCCCATCTTCTGTCCGTTGATGGTGATCATGTTGTTGTGCATCCAGTAGTGCACCATCTGGTCGCCTTGCGACGCCACGGCCTGCGCTATCTCGCACTCGTGGTGCGGGAAGATGAGGTCCATGCCGCCTCCGTGTATGTCGAAGTGGGCGCCGAGATACTTGCGTCCCATGGCCGTGCACTCGCAGTGCCATCCGGGGAAGCCGTCGCTCCAGGGTGAGGGCCACCGCATGATGTGCTCGGGCTGCGCCTTCTTCCAGAGGGCGAAGTCGGCCTGGTTGTGCTTCTCGGACGTTCCGGCGAGCTCGCGGCTCTTGTTGATGATGTCCTTCAGGTTGCGGCCCGAGAGAATGCCGTAGTGATGGTCGCGGTCATACTTCTCCACGTCGAAGTAGACCGAGCCGTTGGAGATGTAGGCGTAGCCGTTGTCGAGGATCTCCTGCACCAGTTGCTCCTGCTCGATGATGTGCCCTGTGGCATGGGGCTCGATGCTTGGCGGCAGGACGTTGAGCATCTCCATGGCCTTGTGGTAGCGGTTGGTGTAGTATTGCGCGATCTCCATGGGCTCCAGCTGCTCCAGCCTTGCCTTCTTCTCAATCTTGTCGTCGCCCTCGTCGGCGTCGTGCTCCAGGTGGCCCACATCGGTGATGTTGCGCACGTAGCGCACCTTGTAGCCCAGGTGTTTCAGGTAGCGGAAGAGCACGTCGAACGTGATGGCGGGGCGCGCGTGTCCCAGGTGCGGGTCGCCATAGACGGTGGGGCCGCACACATACATGCCCACGTGAGGGGCGTGGAGAGGCTTGAACAGCTCCTTGGAGCGTGTCAGCGTATTGTAAATCAAAAGATTTTGTTTCATGATCGCTAATGTGTTGTTAATGTGTTGGTCGTTGCAAAGTTAGCCATTAATCTTGAGAAACAGGGGCTTTCACCTCCCTTTTGTGTGCAAAATGGCGCAATTTGGCGATAGACGGGGCGGTAACGGACGCGTGGGATGACTTGCGGAGAGCGTGAAAAGGGCTTTGGCGATGCGTGGAATAGGCCCAGCCTTGCCATTCACGACAAGTGTGAAACATGCGGACAATTCGTCTCCCGTAAAGGCCCTCGCAACGATCGCAAGTGCCGTCGCCCGCAAATATGCGCTGTTTTTTTGGTGTTTACGTAAGTCGCGTAAAATCAACGACTTGCATTGCTGCCCGCGATTACGCCCGTTTTCTGCTGACCGTAATTCTGGAGAAACGTGCCTTGTCGAGTCTCGAAAGATGTCCTTTCGCACTTCGTTCACTCACCTGTCGCCTTTGCTTTTGCCCTTTATCGTGTCTCGATAGCTATGCGATGCAGCGGGATGTTGCCAGAGTTCTCGTGTTTTCAGGTCTTTCGCCCGTCGCCAATGGGGCCTGTTCCCCTTTTCCGTCCGCTAAATGAGCCATAACGGAAACGCGTCTTTTTTCAGAAATTAAGTGACGTTAAAAAAATAATTTGGTACGATTTGAGTGAAGAGTTGCAATAAGAAAGCCATACACTTAGGCTCATCTCTTTGGCTCTTTTCCTCCCTCTCATCGGTCACATAGCCCGCTATGCTCCCTCTTCGAGTGAGAAAAATAGCTCAAAGATATGAGCCTCAAATCTTACCAACTTATTTTTTCACCGTCACTAAGCTACAATCTCCCGAAAGGCTTAAGGCGGTAATTTATAGCCTCCACCTAACTTTTATGAATTGAAATTCAAAAAAGATTTGGAAGCGTGCCCGTTCTTGGGTGATGATGGATGAACTTATGCGGCTTTAAGCATTATTAACGTTAATGCTTTTTAACTTTCATCCCCAAAGGTTACTTTTGTATCGACGTTAGCGACGACCCACTGTTGGCGCGCCACTCGTCAACGATTACCGTCTTCTCTAAAGACTATCCTTATTATATAGCATTATGAGATATCCCAGAATAACGGCGGCGGAAGCAGCTGCCATGATACACGACCGCGACAAGATGGCCCTCGGCGGCTTCACCCCCAATGGCAACCCGAAAGCCATCTTCCGCGAGTTGAGCAAGCGTGCCGTCAAGGAGCACGAGGCAGGCAAGCCCTTTGCCGTGGGCATCTACACGGGTGCCTCGTCGTGCCAGAGCGTCGAGGGTGACCTGGCCAACGCCCACGCCCTACTCTTCCGCGCGCCCTTCTCCACCAACAAGGACTTCCGCACCCACACCAACCTGGGCGAGATCGACTATGAGGACATGCACCTGGGCCACATGGCCGAGCGCATGCGCCATGGCTTCTATGGCGACTTCGACTGGGCGGTCATCGAGGTGTCCGATCTCGACGAGGGCGAGACGGAGTGCCGCGCCTACCTGACGTCGGCTGGCGGCATAGCGACCACGGCCGTGCGCCTGGCCAAGCGGGTCATCCTGGAGCACAACACGTTCCACAACCCCAACTCCAAGTATCTGCACGACACGTGGGAACCGGGCGACAACGGTTCCGGGCGTGGCCCCATGATGGTGCTCAGTCCCTACGACCGTGTGGGCGACAACTACATCAGCATTGACCCGAAGAAGATCGTGGGCGTCATCGAGAGCGACATCCCCGAGGAGGCGCGCGCCTTCAAGGCTGTCGACTGTTTCACGTCGGCCATCGGCAACCACCTGGCCGACTTCCTCGTGGCCGACATGAAGGCCGGGCGCATACCGCCACAGTTCCTGCCCATCCAGAGCGGCGTGGGAGCCACGGGCAACGCCGTGCTGGCCGCCCTGGGCACCGACAAGCGCATCCCCCGTTTCAACGTCTATAGTGAGGTGGTGCAGGACGCGGCCATCCGCTGGATGCAGGAGGGAAAAATCATCGACGCCTCGGCCACGGCCATGACCGTCACCAACGAGTGTCTGCATGACGTCTACGACCAAATGGACTATTTCTCCAAGCATCTCACCATCCGCCAGAGCGAGGTGGCCAACTCGCCGGAGGTGATCCGCCGACTGGGCGTCATCGCCATCAACACCGCCGTGGAGTGTGACATCTATGGCAACGAGAACTCAAGCCACATCTGCGGCTCGGCCCTGATGAACGGCATCGGGGGATCATGCGACTATGAGCGAAACGGATACATCAGCGTGTTCACCACGCCGTCGGTCTCGAAGGGCGGCAAGGTATCGTGCATCGTGCCCATGTGCTGCCATGTGGACAGCACCGAGCACGACGTGGATGTCATCGTCACCGAGCAGGGCGTGGCCGACCTTCGCGGCAAGGGACCGCTCAGGCGGGCCCACGAGGTGATAGAGCACTGCGCCCATCCCGACTACAGGCCCCTGCTGCGCGATTACCTGGAGCACGTCGCCCCGATGGGCCACGAGCCGCAGAGCATGACCGCCGCCCTGGCGTTCCACGACACCTTCTTGCGCAAGGGCGACATGCGGCTGACCGACTTTTCCGAGTATCTGAAGCGCTGAGCGGTTGGACGTGTCCGATGGAGGATTTGTCTCATGCGAAGACGTGAAGTGCAAAAATCGCGTAAAGAAGTCTTAAAAAGTGTTGTGTGCGCACACAAATGCTTGACATAAGTCAAGAATCGTACTAAAATTGCATAATTTCTTATCCAAAGTATTGCGAGAAACCAAAAATCATACTACCTTTGCATCGTCAAAAGGAAATAAGTAACCTCGTGAGAAGTGAAATCCTTGACATTCGATTCAATAGGTTTAAGGTTAGTAGATTGTTTCATATAGGTTTTTAGTTTTTAGGTTTTTAGATTAAAGTTTTTAGGTTATTTCATTAGGTTGTTAGTAACTTTTTAGGTAAAAATTAGATTGATTTCAGGAATGACAAACCCCTGTCTCTGTTTGAAGAGACAGGG
>DAIOEQ010000015.1:0-11038 GCA_036746215.1 Prevotella sp. | reverse complement strand
GGGGTTTGGCGTTTTTATGGCCTCTGGTTCCTGTTGAGGTCGTTTTCAATGTAGGTGGCAATTTATGGAACACACCTGTAATGAAATGGGGTAATGGGGTTTACTCCGTTTTTGTCCCCCCCCCCACTACCCCATCATGTGATGCCTTGCCAATCATCCTCGAAGATGTCAAAGGCGCCGAACGACGCGTTGAGCCATTTCTTCGGATAGATCACGTCTTTCTTTTCGCCGAGCCTGGCTCCCCAGTAGCTGAATGTGCTGTTGGCGATGATTGCCGCCTTGCAGTGCGACATGAGATACATGTCGAGATAGCTGTCGCGGCCTTTGTTCCAATCGATGAATGTGACGTCTGCCAGGAGCTTAGGGAGATGGCGGCGTGTCCATGGCATGTCGTCGGAGAAGACGAAAAACTGAGCCTTGGGGTGCCGTTCCGTCATCATTCTTATGGCCTTGGCATAGTACTCCTCTGTGCATATTGCGCCGTAGCGCTTGACATTGCAGGGCAATGTGTAGTCGCCACGGCGCACATGCACAAACACGGAGTCAGAGGTTTTTATCCTGTCAAGAGCCTCGATGTTGCGTTCCGACAGCCTTAGTGTCTTGAACCGTAACCAATGGCGGTCGGTGGGTATGTAGCGGTTGTCGGGGTGGTAGGCATACATGAACACCTGCCGCTCGTCTTTTATCAGGGCAGGAGTGTGCTCGTCCCAGAGCTTGTAGCCCGTGTAGCGGCAGTAGAGGCTGAAGAGTTTCCATAGGTATTCCACCCATGCTGGAGGCTTGGGCAGGGTGGCGTCGAAATATTCGGCTACCTCCAGCAACCCGTTGTGGACGCCGTAGACCTGCTCGTCACAATAAATGTAAATGTGCTCCTTAGGGTATTTGTTCTTGAAGTACACGTATGTCGCGTATTCAAAGATTTGGTTGCCCAGTCCGCCAGTGAATTTCAGGATTTTCATGCGATGTTGCCATACGCCCGCGAGTTGGCGCCCATGGTCCCATTTGTCTAATAGTCGATAACAATGTCGCGGCTTGGGTTCTGGTACCAGTCCCAATAGCTGGTGCGGGTGTCGTCCTTGGCCCATTTGGCAAACGAAGGATACGCCCTTGTTATGGACACGCCCTCCAAGGGCCATTTCCATTCACCGGCAACCAGGATGGCTTGCGGCAACTGTCCTTCGCTGTCGGGCAATGAGAGGATGTCGCTGCAGTCCTTGCACGAGCCGCGCTTCACCTCGATGTAGAAGCGCTTGGCGTCTTCCTTCATGTTGTAAGTCTTGGGCCACCCTACCTTGCCTATGTCCGTGAAGTCGGCCTGCGCCGTCTGTTGCGTTGTGTTGACGCAGCCGTTGCCGCTATGCAGCAGTTGGTGTATCTCCCCGAGGCACACGTCTCCGTCCGGTCCGTCGTAATGCAGGTACATCTTGTCGGTCGAGCCTGCCGCCATCACCGTCACGGCGCACGAGTCTTTCTCGTAGTCGGGCGAGAGCTTGATGACGGCGTCGTTGAAGTCGTAGTCGGCATCGCGGTAGACATCCTCGAAGGCCAGGGTCCACGGCAAGCGCTTGTCATACTCGCCGATGGGCTTGAGGTCGGGCTCAACAGCGCTTGGCGTGTAGATGTCGAGGTCGGAGCTCACTTCGAAGATGAGGTCGTTGCAGTCAAGGTCACCGCCCGTGTAGTCGTTCTCCATACCGAGCCAGTGGGCGTGGGGAGTGGTCACCACGCAGCTGCGGTACGAACCGTTGATGTTCATGTTCATCGCCTCGCACGAGAAGTTCATCGCCTTGAACTTGTCGCGTGTGGTGTAGGGCTTGATGCCCATCCTCACGAAGCGGTCATACTGTTCGGGCAAGCTTTGGTCTTCTATGCGGTCGTAGAATCCCACACGCATCCCCGCAGGCACCTTCAGCACGAAGGATATTCCGCGCAGTGCCGTGATGTCGTGGCCGTAGCGGTTGTAGACGTCGAGGCAGTTGTAGGCATCGTCGCCGGCGCGTGACGGGAAGCTGGGACTTGGATTCTCGAACGTGTCGTGCATGTCGAAGTTGGCGTCATACCAGTGATTGGCCTCCACCCCGTATTTCTGTGCCGCCCTGTCGTTGACCATGTATTGCACCTTGGGCTGACCGTCTATGTAATCGTAGATTTCTGTTTCCGACAGGTCGACGTATTTGATGTCGGCGTAGGTGCCTGGCGAGTGGTAGTAGTAGCCCAACGTGTGGGGATTTGCCGACAAGCTGCTTCCGGCAAACCATGTGATGCGGAAGTCGCCCTTCGACTCCAGCTCGTAGTCGCAGTTGAGTTTGAGCGATTTGGCTGGAACCTTCTCATGGTAGTAAGCTTTCAGCATGTCGATGCCCTCGTCCTTCAGGTCGTTGGAGAACTGGTATAGTTCACTGTTCCCGGCTATGCTGTTTCCGAACAGTGTGTAGTTGGTTGCCGTTTGAGGAACCTTCGCCGTAAGGTGTTTGCCTTCAACGGCGTTCCCATTAGTTGTCTTGTCGCTGCTGCAGTTGATGTCCACACGCTGCACGGAGCTTCCCGTCAGTTCTATCTCGTGAGTCTCCTTGTTGCGGTTGCAGACGCTCACGATATACATCTTGCTGTCTTTTCCTTGCGGAGCCAGCATGTCTATGGTAGAGCCATGTTCGGCATACTTGTAGTCGTAGAGTGTGCCCTTGTCGTTGCCCGACATGAGCCATAGTTTCACGGGTGCGTCGGCACTGACGTTGACCTTCACTGTCACGGCAGTCCTCCAGGTCTGCGTGTTGTCGATGTCGCCGTTGATGGCATCGGTGAACCAAGCCTTGGTGCGCTCATATTCAGACATCGACTCGTTGGAGCACGATGTCATGACGGCCAGTGACGCCAAAAATATTATTGAGTGTATGTTGCAGTTACTCATACTTGAAAATAAAAGTTATTTATTGGTTGATAATCACAATTTTCCCGTTTTCCATTTTCCATTGCGCCTTTCCCTCCATGGCCTTTATCACGCCGGAGAGATATTGCGCCTGCTCGCTGTCGCCTGCTCGCTGCAGGTATCGCTTGGCGTCTGTCAGCCTTCGCGCCTTCACGCAGGCACATGCGGCGTTGAGGTTGGCGGTCTTGTCTTCCGGGTATTGTCGTGCGGCGATGGTGAGCGCGTCGAGCCAGTCGTCGGAACCCTCGTTGTAGCTCTGCGCCACAAGATACATCTCCTTGAGGCTGAGCGCCTCGGGATGGGTGTAGATGAGCCGGCGTGCCTCCTTGACGGGATAGTGGCGCACGGTATATTCTATGATGTAGTCGGTGTGTCGCAGTCCGGGATAGACGTTTTGCAGCAGCCAGCGGTAAGGCTCGCCGCCGTCCACCTTCTTCAGCATCTCCTCCTTCTCGTCGGCGTCGATGTTGAGGTCGATGACACGCAGCAGCTCTGTGCGGTTGCGCGTCACGCAGTCGGGAGCCTCGGGGGTCTCCAGGATGGAAGCGTTCTCATACCAGATGTCGCCCTTCACGCGGCGCCGTCCGTCGTCGGCGATAAATCCACGCAGGTTGTTCCAGTCCTCGGGAGTGTATTGGTTATGGAACAACGAGGTGGCGACATGGTATTTCCTGCTGATATAGCCCATGAGTGCCGTCGTGCGCCCTTTGGCAAGCCGTGCGTTGTTGCTGTATGGGCTCTCAGGCGAGGCATAGCCATGGAGAGAGATGCCCGTCACTTGTATGGTCTTGTCGAACAGCGCGCTGTCGATGGTGGCGCATATGCGGCGCAGTTCCTGTGGGTTGCGGCGGTAATTAGGATATATCACCGTCTCGTTCACGGGGAAGTCGAGGAAAGCCCGTCCCATGATCTTACGGTGTTTCATGTCTTCGGCTTTCGGCATGACGTAGGGCAGGGCTGGCATCATGCGCAGACGGTTGTCGTAGACGATGGGCTCCTTGTTTACGTCGGTTTTTTTCTTCTTGTTGAAAAGATATGCCACGCCGACGCTCAGGTTGGTCCGTCCGTCCATGGGAAAGTCCGTCTTCACACCGTTGAAGTTGTCGGCGAACAGGGTGTGGCTCAGTTCGGTTCCGATGCGCCAGTTGTCTGCCACGCGCCATATGGCGGTCAGCCCGATGCGTGCCGCTGGCAACAGGTGGCTTTCCCGTGAGTACTTGGCGGTGTACGAAAGCGGCACATCGTCGAATCCGAATGTGTAGGCGGCTCCGATGCCTGCGAAAGCCTTGAGGTTGAAGACGCGGTTGCCTGCCGACTTTGGGCAGAAGGCGTCGGTCAGGTCGAAAGTGGCGTCGCCGAACAGGCCAGCGTTGTACCACTTCCATGTGTCCTTGCTCTCGCACCCTGGCACGTTGCGGCTCTTGTTGACGTTAAACCGTAGGGCGGCGCGCCATCCCCAGAGGGACGTCACCTCCTTGCCGAGCCCGACGAACGCGCCTCCTGCCCAGGGATGGCTGGAGAATTCCGACCAAGGCAGGTTCTCATTGGCCGACTTGTTCAAGCCGCCGAAAAGCTGGAGGTAGAAAGGATCTACGCCCGTCCGGGGCGTGTTGCCATCGGTGGCGCTTGCAGTCAGGAATGGCATGCTTCCAAGCAGCCATGCTGTCAAAATGTATTTTTTCATCATCTTCTGTGTGTTGTCTTTTTTTGAGGTGGGAAAGGTTACTGCAGTGTGTCGCTGAGGATGCTGACGATTCGTCGGCACGCCTTGCCATCCCCGAAGGGATTCACGGCATGGCTCATCTTGAGGTATTCGGCCTTGTCGTCGAGCAGCAACGAGACCTCTTTCACGATCTTGTCACGGTCGGTTCCGACCAGTTTGGCGGTGCCGGCCTCTATCGCCTCGGGACGCTCGGTGGTGTCGCGCATCACAAGCACGGGCTTGCCCAGCCCTGGTGCCTCTTCCTGGATGCCCCCGCTGTCGGTCAGCACGATGGTGGAGCGTGCCATGAGCGGCACAAAGTCAAAATAGTCGAGCGGCTCGATGAGCCTTACGTTCGGGAGACCCGTCTCATGGCCGAGATATTGGTTCACGGTGGCCCTGACGTTCGGGTTGGGGTGCATGGGATAGACAAACTCCACATCGGGATAACGCTCGGCCAAGATCCTGATGGCTTGGCAGATGTGAGCCAGCCCGTTGCCGAAGTTCTCACGCCGGTGCCCGGTAATGAGCACCATGCGGCGGTCGTGGCGGTCGTTGGTGTTGATGTGTATGTGCCTTGTTATCATGTGGAGGGCGTCGATGACCGTGTTGCCGGTCACGAAGATCTTTTCCTCGTCGATATTCTCGCTCACTAAGTTTTCCTTGCTGCGTCTTGTCGGTGCGAAATGCCACTGCGCCATGCGCGCGGTGAGCTGGCGGTTCAGCTCCTCGGGCCAGGGCGCCTGGGTGTCGTGCGTGCGCAGGCCCGCCTCGACATGTCCCACGGGAATGTGCTGGTAGAAGGCGGCGAGCGAGGCGGCCATCGATGTCGTGGTGTCGCCGTGGACAAGCACGATGTCGGGCTTCTCACGCTCAAGCACGGTGCGCATGCGGAGCAGCACGCGGGCCGTGATGTCATAGAGGTCTTGGCCGCGCTTCATGATGTTGAGGTCGTACTGAGGTGTGATGTCGAATATCCCCAGCACTTGGTCGAGCATCTCGCGGTGCTGCCCCGTGACGCACACCACAGTCTCGAAATGCTCCGTGTCGCGTTGGAACTCCTTGACGAGCGGGGCCATCTTGATGGCCTCGGGACGCGTGCCGAATGTCAGCATCACTTTCTTCATGTCATGTGGAGGTTGGTTGTGCTTATATTCTTAGAGCTTGAAGGTCCCGGGCAGCGGGCAGATGTCGTGGCAGTCGAGAATGGTCTTGCCTTTCAGCTTGTCCCAGTTGCGCAGGATGTGGTCGTGGCGCACCATGATGACCACGAGGTCCACCGACGCGAGAAACTCATCGAAGTCCGCGTATTGTGACGCCACTATTTTTCTTTTCTCGAGCCAGGGGTCGTAGCATTTCAGCGGACTGGCGAGACGCAGCCTTTGCGCCTCGATGAGTTGCAGCGTGGGCGACTCGCGGTAGTCGTCGACGTTCTCCTTGTAGGTCATGCCGTAAAGGCCCACGCGGCTGTTGTCCGTGATGCCGGCCTCGCGCATGGTCTCCCCTATGCGTTGCAGCACGAAGTCGGGTTGCGACTGGTTCACTTCCAGGCTCGCTCCGATCATCTTCGTCAGTTGCGGGTAGTCGCCCACAAGAAACCAGGGGTCGACGGGTATGCAGTGCCCACCGACACCTGGTCCGGGGTTCATGATGTTCACACGCGGGTGCAAATTGGCGATGCGTATGATCTCGCGCACGTCCATGCCGTTGTAGTGGCAGATGCGCGCCAGTTCGTTGGCGAAGGCTATGTTGACGGCGCGGTAGGTGTTCTCCACGACCTTGGTCATCTCGGCTGTGCGTATGTCGGTGGTGACGATCTCGCCTTGGCAGAACGAGGCGTAGAGAGCCTTTACCTTTTGGGCCGTGGCGGGACTGTCGGCTCCGATGGTGCGGTTGTTGTGCACGAGCTCATATATCATGTTGCCCGGTATGATGCGCTCCGGAGCGTGAGCGAGATGGATGTCTGTTCCGGCCTTGAAGCCATGCGTTGACACGAGCGGACGTATCTGGTTGTCGATGGTGCCGGGGCTGATGGTCGACTCGATGATGATGGTCGCGCCTTGCGGGCAGCTCTCGAGCACGCTTTTCACGGCAGCGATGACATAGCGCGTGTCTGCCTTCTTGGACACCTTGTCGTAGGGGGTCGGCACGGATATGATGTAGGTGTCAGTCTGCTGGTATTCGGTGGTGAACTTGATACCCTTTGCGCTGGCCGTGTCAAAAAGCTCCTTGAGCCCTTTCTCCTTGAAGGTGGGCAAGCCGGTGTTGAGCTTTTCCATCAATTCCTTGTTGTAGTCGGTGCCTACCACCTCTACGCCATGCGCGGCAAGCATCAATGCTGTGGGTAAGCCTATATACCCTAAACCAATAACGTTTACCATCTTTTTCTGTGTTTCTTGTTCTGAATCTTTCCTTTGTTGTGAGACTAAAACTTCCTCATGATGGTCCACCAGAAGAACCTCACGAGTTTCACCTGCCTTTTGATGCGGCTCGGCTGGTGGATGAGGCGGTAGAGCCATTCCACGTTGTGGCGCACCCACCACTGCGGAGCGCGCTTCACGTGGCCCGTGAACACGTCGAAGCTGCCGCCCAGTCCCTGGTATATGGCCTTGTGACGCCTGAGCATACGCTCCATGAACAGTTCCTGCTTGGGCGACCCCATCGCCACGAACACCACGTCGGGCTTCTTCTCAGCGATGTCGGCCATGAGATCCTCCTCCTCTTCTGACGACGAGAAATAACCGTTGCGGTAGCCAAGGATGCGGATGTCTGGATACATGCCGCGCAGTTTCCCTACGGTCTGCTCTATCACCTCCTGCTTGCCGCCCACGAGATAAAATGTCTTGTCCTTGTGGAACTGCTCCACCAGCGACAGCCACAGCTCGCAGCCCGCCACCTTGATGGCATCACCATAGCCAAGGCTGTGCAGTGCCATCAGCGGACCGGCACCGTCGCAGTAGCCGATGTTGCTGTTGATGATCTGTCGGGTCTCGGCGGTTTGGTTCAATATCTTCTCGGCGTTGACAGCCACGAGTATGCCGGGATGGTGCTCGGCATACTCGGCAATCTGCCGTCGGGAAGTGAATGGATAAAGTTCTATTCCTTTCAGGTTCACCTTGTTCATGTGCTTTATATTGTCTGTTCGTTTAGCGCAAAAGTATTGTTCAATTCTTTTTCATGTTGCTGTTCACATTCAAACTGCAGGAGACCGTAAATCATGGCGTACAGCAAGTCGTAATGGAAGATGTGGCCGCCTTGCGTCATCTGGAACGACACGTTCATCATCCATGTCGCTATCGCCAGTCGGTATGCGGGACATTTTCTTCTGCCGACAATGAAACGCAATAGCAGAAACATGGACAGCAGTTCGAGCAACAACCCTACGGCCCCGTCTGTGACCAGCAATGTGACAAAGCCGTTGTGGGCAAATAGGGGCCTCCCCGTTTTTTCCTTCTCATACTCTTTCAGTCCTGCCATGGAATAGCCGCAGGCCATCTCAAAGCAATTGCCTGAGGTATACAGTTCAAGCGCATTGGCGATCAGTTCGCCACGCCCTGATCCCAGTTCCTTCTTCTGTCCCGTGGCAGAATTGATGTCAAGTATTCTATCGTGAAAAGCCTTGTTCGTCGTCATCATATACGAGAAGCCGGCACACAGCGCCACGCCTATCAAGACGATACCTGCCCACTGCCTTGCCTGCAAGCCTTTCGGGATGAACAGGATGCAGATGCCTATTGCACACATCACCCACCCCGTTCTTGCAAAACCGAGGTACATGGCGTAGGCACCCAGCACCATGAGGAAAATGTTGTATGCCTTTGCCGCCTTGTCGCGAAATGCGCCAGACTTGAAATAGTGCAACAGCACCAAAATGCAAATAGCCATGATAATCGACATGGCATGCTGATTCTGGAAGATGCCCGAAAAAGCCTGGAAGGATCCGTAATCTATTCCGCGATGGTTGCTTTTCATTCCGAAAAACAAGAAGGGGATGTTTGTCAGGATGAAGAACTGGCTTACGCACAGAAGGCATTTTCTCATGGTGGCCTTGTTCAGCACATTCTGAAAGAAATTGTAGAGCAACGGCAGAAACAGGAAGGTGATGCCGTCCTGTATGTTGCTGAACATACTTTTGCACAACTGGCCGTTTATCAGATGCTTCAACGACAGCCAATACGACACCCGCGTCCAGTCGGGCGACGGCTTCTTTCTGTATTGGAATAGATAGTATACCAAAAAGACTATCAACGGTATCTTCCAAAGCTGCGATATCTTCATTCCGCTGCTTACATCGATGTTTTCTGAATAGAGCAGCAAGAAGAAACCAATAAACAGCAGTATGTATTTCTTTATATTGATGGGCATATGGCAATTAATTTTCGAGCAGATAATAACTCAATGCACAGAACATGAAGGCATTGCTCCAACGCATATAGGATATCTTGGAACTTATGCCGGTTTTCAGTTGGTAATAGAAGTATCCTCTCGTGTCCTGCATGTTGCTGACAGTCCAGCGCAGCACCTTCTCGGCCAACCCGCGGTACTCGCCAAACTTGTGCATACGCGACAGTGTGACGAACAACTGTCCCGGACAATGTATGTCTATCGGATACATCCGGTTGTCGTAATATTTTGGAGTGCCGTCCTCTTCAAAGAAATTCTTTATATAGTAGTCGAAGCCCTTTGTCATGTAGGTCTCAAAAGTGTGGTCACCGGTATTCTCTTGATAGGCCATCAGGCTGTCAAGATTGTATCCGGTGTGAAACGAGTCGCGCCATTTCTGCACTGGCAGCATGCCGTATCTCCAGGCGCCATCCGCCTGCTGACAGGCGCAGCAAGCCTGTATGCTCTTGCGCGCAAGTTCCTTATACGATTCAATGCCTGTGTATTTATAGCAGAAGCTCAGCAGGCGTGAGCCGAGTAGTGAAGCATTCAGCACCGTGTCGTTGCCTTTGAGCTTGCTGTAGGAGAACAGAAATCCGCCTTTATACTCCGTCCTATGAAGGTCTTCCACGACAAACCGCGCAGCCGACAGTGCCACATCCAAGTATCGCTTGTCCTTGGTTATCTCGTAAGCCGCCATAAGTGCGGTGGCGCAGAAGTTTGTCGCCACGACAGTTGGCGTATGCGCGGGGAACAGAAACAGGCGACGGGCCTGCCAGTCGAAATTGTATCCCCAGCAAGCTCCATGATATTCTCCAGGAAACATCTTGTCGGAACGCATCGCAAGAAGCAGGTCGGCAAGCTCCTTTATCTTCGCGAGCACTTCCTCCTTTGTGCCTAACGCCTTCATGCCATCCTTGGTCTTCTCCATTGTCTTGTACAGATTGCAGTAGCCTTGGAGGAACAACCCAATGCCTTTGGCGTTATGCTCTTTTGGCACCAAGGCTATCCGGCGCAGATTTACCGGACTGCGCTTGAAGCCTTGTATCACACAGAGCCTCAATATGGCCGAGTGGCGCAAAGGCAACAATGCTCTTGCCAGTTTGGAGTTAAGACCATCGTAAGGGTCCCATCCCTTGAAACGCTCCGACTCGCAATATGCCCTCAAGCGGATGAAGCTTTCCAGAAGCGTGTTCTCCATTCTCATTTCCTTACTGTACTGATTAGCTGAAGAAATTTTCCGTTGGCTTGTAGTGTCAACCTGTCAACATACCTAATCTCCACAGCGTCTTTACTGCCCATGGCTTCAGTATGCAGATTCATGATGGCTTGTTCGTCGGCAGGTGTATACCGTTTGTTCTTTATGATGCACACGATGAGTTTGCCCACCTCTTCTTGCAGATATTGCAGACCATCTATATGGCTATAGATATCCGTGTGCATATTAAGGGCCGTTATACTTATATAGGTGCCATCCGCCTTATATATCAGACCATTTTCCCAACGCCCCTCCACATTGCCAAGAAATCTTTGTTTGTTTAGAGTATTTGCATATTTGCTATAGTCACCTGTCTTATATCGAATTAGGGGAAACAACCGGTTGAAAAAAGTTGTTCCGACCATTTCTCCCAACACGCCCTTTTCTCTGATCACATGGCCTTTGTCATCAATGAGTTCACAATAACCATAATTTTCTTCTATACGATAACATTCGTTTTCAGGACTGTTGCCTGCAAGAATCAGCTTTTCGCTATGTCCGTAAAAAGAATGTATGGTAATGCCTTCCAATGCAAAAAACTGCCGTTGTTCAGTGGTTACGCCCTCGCTTGCAAGAAATGCCACTTTTATAAAGTCAAGACTTAGTCCTTGCTGCGCGCATAGCTTGCAGAACAGATAGAATGAAGACGGATAAGCGTGAATGTAGTGGATGTGATATTTCTTCAATGCCTTCCAGCACTTTAAGGCGTATTCCTCATTCATACGGAAAGTGTCAAATATCACTTCTTTCAAGATAGGACTTATGATAT
>DAIOEQ010000014.1:0-18209 GCA_036746215.1 Prevotella sp. | reverse complement strand
TCTTCGTCGGTCTGTGGAATGTCGGGCTCTACCGTTACGACGAGGCTACCGACCGTTGGACGTCCTGTCCCTGGCACTACGCTTATGCGCCCACGAAGATGTGGTTCAGGCGCAACGGTTGCTTCGTGGGCACATGGGGCGGCGGCATCGTGGCCTACGACCCCCATACGGGCCACTGCACGCCGCAGGCCGCCACCCTCGGAAGCGAGCAAAAGCAGCAGGTGCTCGACCTCTACTGCGACAAGCGGCAGGGCCTCTATTGGGTCACCACGATGGACGACCTCTTTGTCTACAGGAACGTGGGCGGACGCCTCCTGCCCTTGCCGCTTGGCGGATTGCTGCCCGACTACAGGAAGATACTCGACCAAATCGAGGAAGACCGCGACGGCAATGTCTGGGTGGCCGGTTTCATGCCGCGAACCTTTATCGTCTCGGCCAACCGCGTCAACATCCAGCGCCATGAGGTGCCCGGCATGAGGGCCTTGACCCATTACCCCCTGTTGGCCGACAGGGTCGTGGCCGACGGCGACCGTTACTGGATATGGCAGGGACGCTATGGCTTGACGCTTTATGAGCCGTCCACGGGGCGTGTGACAGACGCCGGGGGCAAGCGCTTCGCGCGTTGCATCGAGAAACGGAAGGGTGCGCCGGGCATCTTCGCGGCCGAGGGCCACACGCTCTACCGGCTGACGGCCGGGCGTGGCACCCCGCGCTACGACAGGCTGGTCACGATGGACGGCGACATCACGTGCCTCAAGGCGCCGGCGCCCAACCGATTGCTTGTGGGCACACAGCGCGCCATCTACCTCTACGGCGAACTGGGCGGCTCGCTCGTCAGGCTCGCCCGCTGCAGCGCTCCCGTGGTGGACATGGTGGCCTCGGGAAATGGCACACCTTATTATATTGTGGAGGGCCAAGGCGTTTTCGCCAAGGGGAAGAAGGTGGCAAGCGGAGCCGACTTCACGGCGCTGGCGCTGTCCGACGATGGTGCGCTATGGATTGGTGACCGGTATGGTGAGGTCATGGCGCTCAAGAACGGACAGTTGCGGAAAGACTCACTGGCCAGTGACGAGGAAGGCGGGTATGTCAAATGCATGACGACCGACGGACTGGGGCACCTTTGGATTCTCACCGACCAGCGGGTCAAGGAATACAATCCCCTGACACGCTCGATGAGGGTGATACGCGCCGACGACCCCTTTGTGGGCGCCAACTATTTTTATCATCTCAGTCCCGCCGATGACGGACAGATGGTGGTGGCGGGAGCGGGCGCCTTCTGCAAGATACCGTCGCAGCCCTCGCTCAACCACGCCGAGGCGGCGGGGCGCCCTCCCGTCGTCACGAGCGTGACCATGGGCGACTCGTTGTGCCTTGTCGGCATGGCGACACGCCGCATGGTGGTGCCGGCGCATGTCAGCGACCTGACGATACGCCTGAGCACATTCGACCATCTGAACGCCTCGCGCATCAGTTACGCCTACCGCCTGAAAGGCTCAAGGGCCGACTGGACCTACCTGACGCAGGGCATCAACGTGGTGCGCCTCGCCGACCTGCCTGCGGGGACGCATGAGTTGCTGGTGAAAGCCACTGACGTCAATGGCTGCTGGGGGAAGGAGACGGTGTGTCTCGTCATCGACCACCCGTCCCACTGGTGGGCCACATGGTGGGCGCGCCTGCTGTTTGCGGCCGTCGGCTTGGGCCTGGCTTATGCGGTCTACGTGTTAGGCAGGCGCATACGCTCATTGAGGCTCCTCCAACAGAAACGCAAGGAGATTGTGATTACCGAGGTGGAGTTGCGCCCCGATGACCTCGAGGCGTCTAAGGTCGACAAGGAGTTTCTCCAACGGGCCGTGGACATGGTGGAGCGCCATCTCACCGACAGCGACTACAGTGTGGAGCGGTTCAGCAAGGACATGTGCATGAGCCGCATGAACCTCTATCGCAAGATGCAGGCGCTGACCGGCCTCACCCCCTCCGACTTCCTGCGTGACATCCGCCTGAAGAAGGCCGCGCAGATCTTGAAGGCCCATCCCTCGGCGCCCGTCAACGAGGTGGCGGCGAAGGTGGGGTTTGCCACACCCAGTTATTTCTCAAAGTGCTTCAAGCAGAAGTTTGGCGTGTTGCCGTCAGCCTACGGCAAATCCAGTAACAAAACAAGGCAACAGATGTAACAAATTGGCGTTTTGACTGTTTTTTCGTAGCAATCGTTACCCTGCAAAGCGTGTTATTGCGTGATTGTCACTTTCTTTGCGGCGACAATCTATTCAGGTGGGTCCTAATGATTACCGTCCCAACAAAGCCGACCTTTAGGGCCCACCCTCATCAAAAACCAACGATATGCAAAAGAGATTTTTAGTGACGTTCTGCATGCTTGCCGGATGCATCGGCGTCAACCAGCCGCAGTGGGCCATGGCGCAAAACAGGGCCATCGGTTTTCATTCCACCAACGGAAACTATTGGAAGATGAAAACAGAGAAACTTGTCGACGGAACCGCCGGCAAGGCACAGGTGATCGTGAGAACAACCGACAAGAAGCAGACGTTCCGAGGATGGGGCACCACGTTCAACGAACTGGATTATGACGCGTGGGGCATGCTTTCTGACGCTGACCGCACGCGCTTCGTCAAGCGGCTGTTCAACCCCTATGGCGACCTGCGCCTTGGCGTGGGACGCATCCCCGTCGGCGCTTCCGACTATGCCTGCGACTGGTACTCATGCGACGAGACGGAGGGGAATGTCGAGGACTTCGAGATGAAGCACTTCACCATCGAGCGTGACCTGCAGAAGGTCATCCCGAGCATCCGGCTGGCGCAGGCCGAGAACCCCGACCTCTACTTCTGGGCCTCACCATGGAGCCCGCCACAATGGATGAAGACCAACAAGCACTATTCGCAGCGCAAGACCGCCACCAACGGGGGCACCTTCGACGTGCCGCCCTACGACAACGACCAGTTTATAGATGACCCGCGCTATTACAACGCCTATTGCCTCTATTTCGACAAGTTCATCGAGGCCTACAAGGCACAGGGCATCAACATCTCGGCCTTGGCCTACCAGAACGAGGCCTACTCCAACACGCCCTACCCCGGTTGCTCATGGAAGGCGGCCACGACAGGCAAGTTCCTGGCCGATTACCTCGGTCCCTACATGGCCGAGCACCAGCCCGACCTCACGCTCATCGTGGGCACGATGAACACCAACCACTATGATGTCTTCAACACCATCCTCTCCACGCCCAACATCGGGAAGTACTGCAAGCAGATAGGCTTCCAGTGGGAGGGCGGCCAGCAGATCGCCGCGGTGAGGGCGGCCTTCCCCGACTATGAGTGCGTGATGACGGAGAGCGAGTGCGGCTCGGGCACGTTCGACTGGGGAGCGGCAAGCCACACCTTCCAGCTCTGCAACCATTACCTCGCCAACGGCGTCACCACCTATTCTTATTGGAACGCCATCCTGAAGGACGGCGGATACAGCACGTGGGGATGGAAGCAGAACGCCCTGGTGCAGGTGAACAGCGCCACGGGCACGGCGCGGTATTGTCCGGAGTATTACGCCTACAAGCATTACACGCATTTCATCCCGAAAGGTTCCGCCATCCTCTCCTGCGACGAGGCCAACCTCGTGACGACCTCGCAGGCCCCCGACGGCAGCGTGGTGGTCGTCGTGGGCAACGACAGGGCTGAGGAGAAGACCGTGACGGTGGACATCGACGGCAGCACGTTAGTGTGCTCCCTGGAGCCCAACTCGTTTGCCACCTATCTCGTGGCACCCGAAAAGACACTGGCGAAGGTTCTCGCCGACGAGGCACGCGGCATGGTCGACATCGAACAGGCTTCGCTGACCGACACCCAGCGCGCCGCGCTGCAGGAGGCCTTGACGGATGGCGGATACACGTCGCTGCTGGAGGCCGTGAAGGGCGCTTCCGCCAGCGAAGGGTTGACAAATCCCGACTTCACCTCCGGCGATGAGGGATGGACGGTGTCCAACGTCGCCAACGGAGGCGACTTCCGCGCCGCCACGATATTGGGGAAGTCCTGTTACAACAACTGGAGCAACAACTTCACCTCGCTCGACATCCACCAAGACCTGACGGGGCTCACGCCGGGCTTGTACCGCGTCTCTGCCAAGAGCGTCTGCGGCGAGGGCAACATCACCGACCAGCACGTCTATGCCGAGACGACCGACCATCTCGTGACGTCTCCCGTCAAGGCCGACGACGTGTGGGGCGCCAGCCACTGGGAGAAACAGACTACCGACACCCTCTATGTGGGCGAGGACGGCGCGTTGCGCGTGGGTTACGCCTCGACGAGCGGTGGTGGGACGAAAGGATGGTTTTGCGTCACCGATTTTGCAGTGGAGAGGGTCGGAGACCTCACGCCCGACTTCGACTTGTCCGCCAACAAGAAGGACAATGGGCTTACCGCGGCCTTAGACCGCTATGAGGCCGTGGCCGACAAGGCCAAGACGCTGATACAGGACGAGGGCTATGACCCGGCGTCGCGCGACAGGCTCAAGGCCGTCGTGGAAAACCAGGCCACACAGCTGTCCCAACAGGCCGAGGCGGCGCTCGTCGACGACATGACACGCCTGCTGCAGGAGGAAATAGACATCTTCATCAAGGCCAACCTCGTGGCTTATCTCACCCGGACAGGCGACGCCACCTTCCTGGTGGAGAGTCCCACTATCACCGACGCCACCACCGCAGGCTGGCTGCGCGACAACTGCGAGGCGGCCGGTTACAGCGAGCATCCGGCGGCCATCCAGAGCGAGGAGCACGACGGATATGGCATCAGCCATTGGCGCGGCTCGGCCATCGGCGACTCAAGGCTCATCTACCAGACGCTGCGTGGCCTGCCGCAGGGACATTACCGCCTCGAGGCTTATGCGGCAGCGACCAAGTGGAACAACAACCGGGGCAATGAGAACATGCCCGGTGTCAGTCTCTTCGCCGAGACAGCCGACGGCCACAGCGTGGATACGAAGGTGGAGAAGGCGCAGTACGCCCTGTGTGCCGTCGACTTCGACAACACGACCCAAGGCGATGTCACGATAGGGCTGCGCGCCGCCGCCGGCAACCAGAACACCTGGGTCTTCCTGTCCGACGTGAAGCTCCTCTACAAGGGCCCCGTGTCCGACGACATCGCACTGAGCGACATGGGTGACGACAGCTCAGCCGTTGGGATATACGATTTGCAAGGACGCCACGTGAACACCCCGTCCAAGGGTGTGTACATCGTGGGAAGACAAAAGATGTTATTCAAATAAGCAGCTTACAGAGTTAACTCCAAGTCATCACCCACAGCGCCCTGACAAACGAGAATTGGCATGACACAACAAGAAGTTTGTAGCGCCAAATAATCGCGAAAGAGCTAAGTGGTGTAGAAATTAATTCGTATGTATTGTCGCAAATGTAAACGGCCATTTATATAAATGGCCGTTTACATTTGCGAACACGAGTCTCACAGATAAGTAGCTATGCTACATCGGTTTATGCAAACACCACACATTCACATTTAGCCCAGTTCGGGATTAGGCACCTTGCTGAAGAGAATGATTAAGACCTTCAAAGAGGCGCGCAATGCCCTCGCCGTCCCACGGAAGATGGGCGGAGATCTTGACTTATCGTTCTTATACCGAACTGGGGTATTGGTTGTATAAGTTTTACTTGTTGTACTCGTTGTTTTGATATAATGGTGTGTCCTAAAAATCACCGCCATCAAAAAAAGGCAAGGACTCGCAGCCTCGATGAGGCTGTCGTCCTTGCCTTTTCTTGTTTCTATGGTTCGCGTCTCGCTAAGCGGGCGCGCGACCACGTGTTACTTCACGAGGATCTTCTTGCCATTCTGGATGACCACGCCCTTGTAGCTCTTGCCCACCTGCTGGCCGGCAAGGTTGTAGACGGGCTTGGTGTAGTCGACCGCGCCCTTGGCAGTGGCGTTGACACCCTGGATGCCCGCGGCCTCTGCGCTGAGGAAGATGGCCGGTTCGGCAGACTCATACTCGAGGTAGGCGGCACCCTGCGGCACCACGGCGCCCTCGACAGAGGTGAAGTAGGTGTTGAACTCATCGGTCGTCAGCGTCCAGGCCTTGCCCACGCTGTCGGCAGACAGGGTGAACGGTGCCTCGCTGGTGGCCACCAGGAGGTTGCCCTCGACGGCGTTGGCCGTCTCGATCGGCGTCAGTGTGTAGGTGCCCTCGGCAGCATGCAGAAGCAGACCCGTGCCCGCGGGAGCCTCAGCGACCTCAGTCAGGTCGGCGACGCCCTCGGTGACACCCGTCACGGCGTAAGCCTTCAGGTCAGGCAGCTCAGCGAAGTTGAGCGCGCGCTTGTAGCTGAAGGTGGCATAGCCCGTCTTGTCGATGGTGACGGTGATGGGCTTGATGGCCAACGCGAAGTTGTGCTCGGCATCCACATCGGTGTTGACCGACACGGTGTCGGAGAGATAGAACTCACCCGTGGTGTCGACGGCGCAGATGGCATAGGTGCTGTCGGCCTTGAGGTCGGCAAACGCATAGCGGCCCTCGGCGTCGGTGAAGACGCTGTCCTTCACGTTGTCAGCATTGGTGTACTCCACGAGCACGCCCTCAAGCGGCGTATCGCCCCACTTCACCTGTCCGTAGACCTTCACGTCGGGCTTGGTGAGCTCGATGGCGGCCAGGGTGGTGTCGGTCTCGACGAAGACCGAGTCGGCATACGTGTTGAACTTGTCGGCGGCGACCTTCACCTCGTAGGCCACGCCCGGCTTGACACCCTCCACAGAGAAGGTGCCATCCTCGGTGGTTGCAGCGGTGTAGCTGAGCTCACCGCTGGTGAGCGTCACGGTGGCGCCAGTCACAGGAGCCTGACGGTAGACGACCGTTCCGGCCACGGTGACAGTGCTCTTCTTCAGGGTGATGTCGCGCACCACGGAGTCGGCCATGCTGATGCCCTCCTCGGCGTAAGGCTCATAGCCCTCGGCGCTGACGGTGAGCGTGTAGGTCTTGTCGGTCTGGATGACCGGCACGTCGTAGGCGCCCTCGTCATTGGTCTTGCCGGAGTAGATGACGTCGTCGCTGGTGAGCGTCACGGTGGCGTCGGCCACAGGCGCGTCACCACTCTTCACGGTACCCGTGAGGGCCGTAGGACTCTTCTGGATGGAGAAGGTGACGACAGGTGTGCTCTTGTTTGACCAAGACGACCCAGTGCCGCTCTTGTAGTTGGCGGTGGAGTAGTTGGCGTCGACAGGATACTTGACATTGACATAGTTGCCGGCATCGCTCTTCACGTAGGTGTAGAAGCGGATGGCCGACGTGCCGTCCCACACGAGCGCCTCGGGCAGGGTAGCATTGGTGACAAACTCGCCGCCATCGGTGAAGTCGACATCATCGCCGTCGATGAGGGTGACGGTGGTCAGGGCGTCCAGTCCCTCGCCCGCCACATAGCTGTCCGCGTCGACGAGGCCATAGGCCAAGGTCTGATGGAGTTGCTTCACGGTCTTGGTGGATTGGGGGACACCCGTGAACGACACGCCCGCGATCTTGTCGCCAGCCTTCAGGCCAAACTGGGTGAGCATCTCCGGCGTGTAGATGAAGTCGCAGAGACCACCCTGGGCATTGTCGGCATAGTTGAGGTAGAACACCTCGTTGGCTTCCTTCGAGCTCTCAGCGCCGATGACCTGTTCGCTGACGGCTCTCTCCTCCGCGACCGTCACGTCGACGGTGTCTGTGGTGAGGGTGTAGCCATCGGTGAGGTTCTTCAGCTGTGCGAACACCTTGGTGGCACCCGCCACATGAGGCGTGTAAGCGAGGTCGAACGTGGCCTCGGCGCCCGCGGCGATGTCAGATGTCTGGGCTGCGGCCACGGAGTCGCCATTGGCAAAGAGGGTGACAGCGTAAGAGTCGGCAGCCTCCGCCTCGGTGTTGAGGTTCTTCAGGGTGAGCTGGGCCTCATACTTGTTGTTGACCACGGCTGTGGCGGGCAACTTCTTGGCGGTGGCCATGAGGTCGTGGGCCACAGCCACACGCTCGAAGCCATAGATGTTGTCCACGCAGGTGTAACCGGCGCCGAAGCCCAGGTAGTAGTCGCCTGCGGGGATGTTGTCGATGACAAACGTCTTCAGCTTGCCATAATAATAGGTGCTGCTGGCGGCGCGCTCGGAGCTCATTTCCTCAGAGGCGATGGTCTTGGCGAGTGTCCAGTGCTGGCGGTCGGTGGAATAGTAGACCTTGAGATAGACGTCGTCGCCAGCCTGGTAGTAGTTGGCACGCGCGGCGTCGACGGTCATCTTCTCGCCCTCGGCCACCTTGAGCAGCGGCGTGACGAGGAGGCTCTCCTTGCCACGAGAGCTGTTGGCGGCGAGGTAGGGGTTGGCGTTGGAGGTGAAGTCGCGCTGGGCGATGTTCCAGCTCTCGCCGAGCACCATGCCCGTAGGCACGTCCTCAGTGGCGAACGGCTCAAAATACTTGGTCGGGTCGAGGACGGTGCCCGACACGGGGAACGAGAAGTCGTCGACGTTCTCGGCCTTCACCACGACATTGCCGGCGAAGACACCCGCCTTATCGGTGGGGAGGGTGAGGGTGAACGTGGTGTCGACATGGGCGGCCAGGGTGAACGGCGTCTCCACATTGGTGACGAAGCCCGCGGGCACGTCGATGGCCGTCACGGTGAGCGGGGCGGCACCGGTGCTACGGATGGTGAACTCCTTCTGCGCGGGCTCGTTGACCATGCCGTAGTCGAAGCTGTCGTCGCTATCGATGCGGCCCTCGCTGCTGCGCACCTGCATGGCAGGCGCATAGGCCACGGGCTCAATCCATGAGCCATAGTTGGTGGTCTGCGTGAGGTTCTCCATCACGTCGTAGCGGCCGCGTTTGGGATAGGTGGCATAGTCGACCAGGGCGGTCAGCGTGTCGGTGGCCTGCTCGCCCACGGCCAGCGTCTTGGCGATGGGCTGGGTGAAGACCAGTGCGTTCTTCTCGCTGTAGTTGACGATGCTCAGCGAGTAGTTCTCGGTGCCGGGCGTGAGCTCCACGTCGCCCACGTTGGTGTATTTCACGGCATAGGAGACGGTGAACTTGCCTTCGGGGCTGCAGTCGGGCTCCGACTTGCCGAGGTTGGTCACCTTGTCTACCTTCAGGGCCTTGGCCAGCTCCACGTCGGCGTTGTCGGCGGCGAAGTTGTCGATGAGGACATTCTCGCCACGGATGCCGATGTAGGCGGGCTCGGCCTGCTCGGGGATGTCTACCTTCACCCACTCGTCGGTGGAGAGCGTGGGCTGTGCGTCGAGCGTTATCTCACTGCCGCGCGTGTACTTGGCCCCGTCCTTGGTGACGGTGTAGAACTTGACGGATCCCTTGCTGGCGGTCTGCTTGACATAGATGCTCGAGGCACCCGTGACCTGTGGCGTGACGAGCAGGTCATAGACCGTTGTCTGGTTCCAACCATCGCCCAGCTTCTGCGAGCCAATCTTGAGCGCGCCCGTGCCGTCGATGCCGTCGGTGGCCGTGTAGGTGTACTTCACGTAATAGGTGTCGTAGTCATCATCGGCCTTCGCGACGACGTGGCCCCATCCGGGTGCCGCCTTGAAGTCGTGGGCGGAGGTGCTGACGGTGGTGTTGAAGTCGACGGTGTAGGGGCTGACATTGTCAGCGTGCGCCGGTGCGGCTCCCAAGCACAAGGCCAGCAGAACAGCACTTAAGTAATGTTTCTGTTTCATAAGCTCTTGGGTTTGAAAACGTTAATAAAATGTGTTTGTGGTAAATCATGTTATCGCACGACCTTCACGCTCTTGCCGCCCTGGCGCACGATGAAGATGCCCTTCTGCGCGCGCTGGCTGTCGACACGCATGCCGCTGAGCGTGTAGACGCCGTCGGCGGCACCCTGGCCACCCGTGGCGTCGGAGGTGACGCCCTCGATGCCCGTGGCGTGTCCGAGCTTCACGCTGTTGCAGTTGGTGACATCGGCCATCTGCATGTTGTCCTTGGTCACCTTGTCGAAAGCCTTCGTGACAAAGGCGCCGACGGTGATGTTGTCGCTGTCCCATGTGGCGGGCAGGGTGTAGGTGTAGTGTGCGGTGTAGTGGTTGCCGCTGACCTGGAGCTTGTCGCCGACAGGGCTGGTGAGATAGGCGCGGAGCACCGCGTCGTGGAGGTAGTTGTTGTCGACCTGCGTCTTCTGCGTCACGGTGTTGTAGGTGTTCTGCGATGACTTCACGCCGTCCTCCTTGAGCATCACCGTGAGGGCCATGTCACCAAAGATGGCGGGTGCGTCGGCGGCCAGGTCGCCACTCACGTCGACGCCCACCTGGCGGGTGGCCTTGTCATAAGTGGTGCTGAGCTCGACGGTGGCGAAAGCCGGGAAGCCGTTGGCCTCGTCGACGATGGTGCGGAAGCCGTCATAGACGAGCTGCGGGAACTGGACGGCATAGTCGTTGATGTCGAACGCATAGTGGAGCTCGCCCATGCCGAAGTAGAAGCGGTTGACCGTGAAGCAGGGGTAGGTGTAGGCGTAGAGGTCGCCCAGGTAGGTCGACGACGCCACGGAGAGGGGCTGGCCCTCGGGATAGACGTTCACGGCAAAGACATCGGAGTCGTTGGCGAGCTGCGCGAAGTAGTCATTGACATAGGGGGCGACGACATTGCTCTGGCTGTTGTATTGCTCCACATACTGTTTCTGGTGCTTGAAGCTCTGGTCGTAAGCCACGAAGGGGTCGGCCAGCTTGCCGCGGTCGTTGGCCACGGGCGTGTTGCCGTCGATCTTGTCGACAAAGATGTTGAGGTTGTGGCGGCCCACGGTGACATCGGCGGGCATGTCGAGCATCTTGGCGAAGGTGGCCGACTTGCCGGGCTCCAACGGTGTGCTGAGATTGACATCATAATATTGTGGCGTGCCCTCATCGACCTTGATGCCGAAGCGCACGGAACTGATGGGGTCGAGCCCGGCGTTGGAGTAAGACATCATGAGGTCCATCTGGCTGCCGAGCTTCTTGTAGCTGGTGCCGTTGAGGATGCTGTTGAGGTTGACCGCCTTGCGTGGCAGGCTGCTCACGTCGACGATGAGCTGCACACAGAGGTCGCTCACCCCGGAGACGGGATAGAACGTGTCGTCCTGGAGCACCAATGACGAATAGGAGCTCGAGGCCTTGTTGCCATAGAAGCAGAGCGCGCCCTCCTCGGCGTTGACCATGGCCACGCTCTCATTGTAGGTGAAGCCCATGATGTACTGGTCGTCACCCGTGATGGTTATCTCCTGTGCGCTGTTGAGGCGCGCCTCGTTCCAGCCGGCCGCCGTGCGGCGCACGGTGTTGTTGACCAGCTGCTCGGCGTTGCCCTCACTGTCGACCTTATAGATGAAAATCTTCGACTTGCCGATGGTCTTCGACAGGGCGAAGCGCACGCCCACAATCTTGCAGCCCTTGTAGTTGGCCATGACGTCGCTGGGGAGCATGGCCGCCATGTCGTAGGACCCGACCTCGCCGAAATAGGCGCCTCCGTAGGTGACGCTGTCACCCTCGCAGTAGCCCACGGCGCGCTCGGTGTTGGCCAGGGCGCGGCGCGGATGCGACGTGGGCGAGGCGGCAGACAGAGCCTCCTGGTTCTCAGCGCCCACAGGCTGGGCCTTCAGCGTGGCGGGCACATAGGCCACGCCACGGCTGCGGTCTATCTGCACCCGCTGCGCGCTCACGAGGAGGCACTGCAGCAGGAGCATCATCAAAACACTTATCTTTTTCATTTTGGATATATACTTCTTAAATTTCGTTACCCGGCTCGCCGGCATGGCCAGTAAGGCATCCACCGGCGAGCACGGGCGTATCGGTTCGGATATTGTTGTCTGTCGTCCGCTTACTTGCTGATCTTCACCACGCCGCTGGCGCTCTTCACGACATAGACGCCATGGGGCAGGCTGCTGACGGAAGCGTTGACCTTCTGTCCCGCGAGGGTGTAGACCTCCGCGTCGGCGGGGATGGCGCGTGTCTTGACGGCGCCGATGCCGTTGACCGCAATCT
The DNA here is from genome assembly GCA_036746215.1 of Prevotella sp. GTDB lineage: Bacteria > Bacteroidota > Bacteroidia > Bacteroidales > Bacteroidaceae > Prevotella. The sequence goes on along the minus strand of DAIOEQ010000014.1, from coordinate 6,228 downwards.
CATACGTGGCCATCTCGGAGGTGGCGTTCTTGTAGACGGCCTCCACGCCGATGGTGTGGTTGCCGTCGGTCAGGCCCGTGAGTTCAAAGGAAGGCGTGGCGCTCTCGCCGACCTTCTTGCCGTCGAGGTAGATGACATACTTGACGACGTTGCCATAGTCGAGGGTCAGGCCGCCGCCATCCTCAGGCTCAACCTTCACGTTGTCGACCTGGGCGAAGAAGGTGTCGTAGGACACATAGTGGATGGCCACGCGCACCTGGCGGCCCACATAGGCGTCGAGCGGTGTGGCATACTCCGTCCAGCGGTCGCTGGGCATGCTTGCGGCCGTGCTTATGGTGGTGAAGTCGTCGGGATTGTCGGAACCGTCCTCAGAGACGGCGAACTCGATGGTCTCGGGGTACATGTCCGAGTAGCTCTTGGCCGTGGCCTTGAGCTCAAAGCCGTCGTAGACGGTGATCAGCGGCGAGATGAGCCACTTGTCGGCCTTGGCACCTTGCGGCGAGAAGAAGATGACATACTTGTCACCGTCGGGCGCATACATGGCCGGGTCGTCGGGCAGCATGGCCGGCGTGGTCTTCCAGGGGTTGAACACCATGGGCGGCACGGGCTGGGGGTCTGAGGGCGTGCTGGCGCCGGGGAAGGTGATGACGTTGCCGTTGAGGCTGATGGGATAGACGGCCTTGACATCGTCGTCGTATGACAGCCATCCGCCAAACTCCTCCGTGGCGAAGTCGTCGTAACTCTCGAAGCTGTCGCTGAAGCCCAACAGCTGGTTCCACTTCACCGTGGCGTTCTTCTTGCCGTCGGCACCGTCGGTGATGTCGGCGGTGATGTTGTAGGGCTTCTCCACGTTGTCCTCAAGGGCGATGTCAAACGTCCTGTCGGCGGTGATGTCGGTGGTGAGGGCATAAGCCTTGAAGGCGCCCTTCTGGATGTTGATGTTGTAGGTTCCCACGGGCAGGGCCTTGATGTCGGCCTTGCCGTCGGCGACGGTCACGGTGTAGTTGTCGCCCGTGGCCGCGGAGAGCATGTTGACCTTCTGTCCGTCGGCGGTGGCCTTGCTGTCCGCCGTCACGTTGAACACGAGGTGGGCATAGCCGGTGTTGTTCACGTCGATGGTGCCACGCACCATCTGGCTCTCGGTGGCCTTGTAGCGCGCCTTCACGCCGTAGGTGTGGACGCCGTCTGCCACGTTCTCCAGGGTGTAAGAGTAACCTGACGTGGTGCCCACGAGCTGGTCGTCGAAGTAGACATCGAACACCTCGTTGGGGTTGGCGGGCGAGAGAGCGGGCACGCGTCCCACGCGCTGGGCCTTGCCCACGAGCTTCGTGGCGGCCTTGGCCTCCTGCTCGGTGCTGTTGACCTGGCCCACGTAGAAGTCGTCGACCATGAGCATGAACGCGCCACCGAGGTTGGCGTCGCCAATGTAGCGGATGGCAAACTTCACCTTCTTGCCGGCATAGCGCGAGAGGTCATACTGCATCTCGTGCCACCACTTGTAGTCGACCGACTCATAGTTGCCCGTGGTGAGCTGCTTGAAGTCGGCCTTGGTGGGATTGTCGGTCTTTGTGGTGATGTAGACCACGAACTTCTCCAGGTACTTGTCGGCGGCCTTGGCCATGAACGAGAGCACGTTGTCGGTGCCTACGGTGATCTCGGGCGAGATGAGCCAGTCGTCGTTGGCCTCGCCGCTGCTGGTGCGTGTGAAGCCCACATACTGCTTGCCCTCATAGGCGCGCAACACGGGATAGTCGTAGTACCACATGGGGTCGACGGTGAGGGGGTTCATGATCTGCGCATACTGGCGCACACCGCGGTTGGGATAGTCGCCCTGCAGGGCGGCAGCGCTGATCTTGTCGCCGTCGATACCCGTCCAGTCGCCGAAGTTGATGGCGAAGGGCTCGTAGCTCTCGAAGTTGTCGTAGAAGGCGGGCTTCTCCGTGTTCCAGGTGACGGTGAGCGTCTTGGCGGCCGTGTAAGCGTCGACGGCCAGGTGGGCGTCGAGCGCAAACGGCGTGCGCGTCTTCTCCGACAGCTCCAGGGTGATGTCCTTGGAGGTCTCGTTCTCACCGATGGTGAACGATGTCGTGGCGGTGTTGTAGCCCGTGCGCTCCACGGTGACGGTGTGGTTGCCGGCGTAAGCCTTCACGGTGGCCTTGCCCTGGGCGTCGAGCTTGACGCCCGCGTAGCTCAGCCCATATTCGGTTTGCTTGACCGAGACCACTTGCCCGAGCAAGTTCTCTCCCGTGTTGCAGGTCACGGTGATGTTGAGGGTCTTGTCGCGCTCCTGTGCCATCAGGGGCAGGGCGAGGAAGGCGAGCAGCACCGTGAGGACGCAAGCAAATAAGTTCTTTCTCATGAGTGTTGATGGATTTCTGTTACTGGTTGTCCAGTTGATATGCTAATAGGTAATCATGTAAAAAAAGGTAACGGGAACGCCCGTGGCGCGCGTTGGCGGCCTGGGGTGCCCATTACCTTATGATGTGAACCTAACGGTTATCGAGCGATTTTCAGGGTCTTGGTGCCCTCAGCGGTCTGCACCTTCACGATGTAGGCTCCCTTGGCCAGCTGCTGCAGGGTCTGGAGACCCTTGCCCTGGGCCACGAGCACGCCGCTCATGTTGTAGACTGAGACGCGGGCGTCGGTGCCGACATCGGTGTTCACTTCCTTGACACCCGTCACGTAGCCGAAGTGAGAGAAGGTGAAGTCGTCGTAGAACGCCGCCAGGCGATAGCCCTCGGTGTAGTCGCGCACGGCCACATAGATGTCCTTGCCTGCGTAGGCCGAGAGGTCTACGGTGTAGTGGTTCCAGTTGTGTCCGTCGAGATAAGGCATCTCCTGGAGCTTCATCACCTCGGTGAAGGTGTTGCGGTCAGAGGGACTGGTCTCGCTGACGTAGACGCCCACCATGTGCTTGCCGTCGGGCAGCACGCTGCCGGTGGTCTCCCAGTTGCGGGCATAGAAGTCGAACGTGGAGTTGTCGGTGGCGGTGAGCTTCTTCGACACGATCCAGTTGTCGCCCTTCACATCATCGCTGACCGGTGAGCCGGGGATGAGGAAGGCCTGTCCTGAGATGGGAGCGACATTCTGGAGGTTGGATGTCTCATAGGCCACGGCGAAGGCATAGACCTGTCCGCTTGACGGGAACTCGGTGCCATAGCAGTTGAACGGCACGGTGGCGCTACGGTCCACGTCGATGAGCGTGAAGTCCTTGGTCCAGTCATACTCGTAGGGGTTGTCCTCGAATGAGTAGTAGAGCACGTCCTGCGCGAGGGCTGTACCCTCGACGGGGAGGCTCACCTTGTAGCCGCTCTCGGCCTCGACGACCAGCGTGTCCTTGACGACACCGGCGTCCTGGAGGGCGCTGAAGAGCACGTCAAACTGCTTGCCATCCTTGGCGGCGATGACGTCGCCAGCCTTGAGCGAGGTGGTGAAGTGGGCGGTCTTGAAGGTGGCGCTCTTGACCTTCAGGTCTTGCTCGCCCTTGTTGATGAGGGTGAAGATGTCGCCAGAGTTCACGGCCATGCCATAGTTGATCTTGCCAGCGTTCCAGCCTGTCTTGTTGAACACGGCCTTGTTGTCGGCCTTCACCTCGATGTTGACGTTGTCGAGACCGCAACCGTTGTCGCGGCCAGAGTAAGAGTAGTGCACCCAGCGGAACTGCACGACCTTGCCGGCATACTGCTTGAGGTCGAAGCTCTCGTTGAGCCAGTAGTAGCGCTCGCCCACGGATGTGTTCTGCACGGCCTTGTCGTAGTCCTGCGAGAGGTGCGCGAGCTCCTTCCACTGTCCGTCGACATTGATCTCGAAGGTCACCTTCGTGGTGCCGTTGTTGTCGCCCTCCACGTTGACGGGCTTGGCCAGTCCGGTCTCGTCGGCGATGGCGTCGATGGGGTGCTTGTCCACCCAGTCGAAGGAGATGTTGACCTCCTCGCCCTCGGGGAGCTTAAACTCGGGTGTCATGACGGACGCCTGCTCACCGGCGTTGAGCCACATGCTGTAGAGGCAGGGAGCGGGGTTGCCCTTGGTGTCGAGCAGGCTCCACTGGCGGTTGGGATAGTCGCTGGTGGTCTCTGAGGTCCAGCCGGTGGGCAGGCCCTTCAGGCCACTGAAGTCCATGGTGTAGGGATAGGTGCTGTTGGTGGCGTCCTTCTGCGTGGTGAAGCTGTACTCCTTGGAGTCGGTCTCCTCGCCTGCGGCGTTCACGCCGGCGACCTTCCAGTAATAGGTGGTCTCATAGTCGGCCGAGGGCAGGGTGAAGGTGAGGTTGTTGCCCACGCTGCTTCCGTTGACCACATTGTACTGGCCGGGAGCGGTGCCGATGTAGATGTTGTAGCTCTTGGCAAACTGTGCGGGTGTCCACTCAAACTTGATGTTCTTGGTGTAGACATCGGTCGCCTCATCCTCCGGGGTCTTGTAGGCCACGCCCACGGGCACGCCGTCGGCACCGTAGAGTGTGGGCAGGAACACGCGGTCAAGGTAGAAGGTGCTGGTCTCGGGCACGTCGCCGTCGTTGGAGGTGACGGCCGAGTTGTGCCAGCGCACGTAGGAGCTGTCGGTGCCCACGCCGAGGTCGATGGTCTCGAAGAGGCGCTTGTTCTGCACAGCGTCGTTGTCATAGTCGAAGGTCCACTTGGTGGTCCAGGTGTGGCCGCCGTCGGTGGAGAGCTCCAGGGTGATGTCGTTGCTCTGGTAGGTCTCGCCGTCGTTTGACGTGAAGTCGTTGTAGTATTCGAACATCACCTTGCCACCCTTGGTGAGGTCGAGGCGGGGCGAGGTGAGGTAGTTCTCGGTCAGCGAGACGCCAGCGGACGCCGAGTGGTCGCCCTCAAGGGCGTTTGTGGCGTCGCTCCAGCCGTCGTTGGTCCAGCCGGCTGCGGGGAAGTAGGACTCGAAGGTCTCCTCGGTCAGTCCCTCGGGGGCCTCGGTCTTGTCGGCCTTCAGGTCGACGGAGATGTCGCCGCCGTTGGTGTGGAGCACTGCCGTGCCCTCAGCGGGCGTGGTGAGCGCTGCGGTATAGACAAACTGGAACTGGGTGGAGGCCAGGCGGTCGAGGTTGACCGTCGTGGGGTCGATGGTCATCGTGACGCCCTTGGGCAGGTCGACGCTGTTGATCTGCAGGCCGCTCTTGCCGGTGTTGGTCAGCTTGAACACCTCGGAGTAGAACTTCTCGCCGAGGTAGACGGTGCCGTAGTCGTAGCTGTCCTTGTCAATCTTGGCGACAGGGGTCGTGACAGGCGTGAACTGCTTCACAAGCACGTTGTCGAGATACACCACATTAGAATAGGTGGTGTTCATCTTGTAGACGAAGGCCAACTGCACCTTCTCGCCCTGCCAGTCGCTCAGGTCAATCTGGCTGGTCTGTGTCGACCAGCTCTCGAAGGGATAGCTCACGCCGCTCTCCTTGAGGTCCTCGGGGTTCTGGATGGAGAAGATGGTCTCGGCGTTCTTCAGGTCGCCGTTCTTCACCACGCGCACCTGCAGGTCATACATGTACTTGTCGATGAAGGCTTGGGGAGACACCTTCCAGTCGAAGCTCAACTGATAGGTGTTGTCGAGGTTGAGCTCCGGCGAGAGGAGCACCTCCTCACGGGGACCCTGGCCCTCGTCCTCATACGAGGCGCCGTCACAGGCAGCGACGTGCTTGCCGGTGATGGTGCCCTTTTCGTTGTAGTAATTCGACCATACGAACTTCTTGTTCGTGCCCTGGTAGGAGCTCACGGTCGTCCAACCGTTCGCCACGGGCTGCGAAAAAGTTTCTGTGCTGCTTGTCTCAAATCCCTCATCGAGGATTGTCTGCGCATGCAGGCTTGTGTTACCTGCGAACGCAGCTGCAAGGAGCAACAAAGCGTAGTGCTTTTTCATGTGCTGAATTTTGGATTATTATTAATTATTATTTCTTTTTACCTGATGTCTATAAAACGTACAAGCTCTACTCGACCGCAAAGGTAGTGCATTTTCTGTAAAAAGAACCAAATAATCGGGAAAAATCGTAATAATGATACAAAATACCACATTTATATTACATAATGACACGTCCATATAACATTAACGCCCCCTCAACCGCATGGGTTTGTGCGCCATGCAACGGGGTTCTTGCACGACTTTCACATCACTCAGCCCCCGTAACATTCCCTTAGACCTCCCTAACAACGACTTGCCGATCTATACCATCGGACTCAAATACAAAGAAATATGGTAAGTAATTTAAGTGACGGTGAAAAAATA
>DAIOEQ010000013.1:8975-18438 GCA_036746215.1 Prevotella sp. | reverse complement strand
ACACCACCGTTAACCGTCTTGGAGAGGTCGGTCTCGTTGAGCAATTCTCCATCAAGGTAGATTCTAATGAAGCGCTCATCCCAATCCATGCGCCAGACATGGAATTTTTCCGCCCATTGGGCATCCCTACTTGTGAAATGTTCCAATGGCGTTACAGTTGAGTTCCACACGGGATCAAAGCGCCTTGTGGAGCCCCAGCACGTGTTGGCGAGAACAGACTGTTTGCCATTCTTGATGTAAAATTCCATCATGTCTATTTCGCCGTTCTCCGGCCATCCCCATTGGTTGCCCAACAACCAGATGGCAGGCCAGGAGCCCGACGCCGTGGGAATCTTAGCCCTGACCTCAAACCGCCCATAGCGAAAAGAGTGGCTCTTTCTCGTCGTGAGGCTCGCAGAGGTGTAATGAGCCTGCGGCCTTGCCTTAGTCCAATCCCGACTACCTTCCGAATAATATGGATTGCGCACGATTTCCCTTCGTCCCTCAATGACAAGCACGCCGTCCTTCACGAACGCATTGTCCTCCTGATACCATTGCAGCTCATGGTTCCTGACAAATCCCGTTTCATAATCCCAATCGCCAGAAGGCTTTCCGTCCCTATCAAACTCATCGTTCCACACCAGCCGATAGCCCTCATATTGGGCGACCTCCCTCTGAGGGCGATAAGCAATCGAGTCGTCCGCGTGAGCCGGCGACATACCCAGAATTGAAAAAGCGGCGAGCGCAAGTTGTAATTTCATCATCGTCCTCATAGAAAAGTTTTTGCCACAAAAGTACAAAAAAGATGGCAGTCTCTCCTCCCGCCAACGCACTTTGATACGTTAATTCATGCTAAATCTGCGACGATGTGTCATGAAAGGTGAATGAATATTTGGAAAATTGACTGATAACCCGTATTTTTGTGAGCAAAACAACATTCGCAAAAACACATACCGTGAAAAAACTATTGCTTATCCTATGGGCGATCATACCGTTCCTCGGCCTACAGGCGGAAGATCCCGACTCGCTCTACGCGAAGGACATGCTGCCCATTGGCGCCATGGCCCCCGAGATGGTCATCGACTCAGCCACCAACGTCACCTTGGAATCGTTGCGTGGCCGTTACGTGGTATTGCATTTTTGGGCCTCCTGGTGCCCTGACTGCCGTCGCGACATGGCAGAGCTCAATGACCTATCATACGTTTACAATTCCGACAGCATTGTCTTCATCCACGTCTCCTACGACACCAACAAGGACGCTTGGCAGAAATACATCGAGGACAACAAGATGTTCGGCCTGCAACTCTCCGAACTGAAGAAGATGCGCGAATGCAAGACCTACGACCTGTTCAAGATCCACTGGATACCGGCCTACTACGTGATCAACACCGAGGGCCGCATCATCGAGCGCACGGTGGACGTGAAGAAACTGGCCCGGCGCATGACCCTGCTCGACCTCTCGCGCATACGCATCCCCAAGAGCAAGATGTCGAAGAACCCCGAATACAAGGGCGGCGAGACCATGCTCCGATACTATCTCGCCAAGAGTATCAAGTATCCGCGCGTGGCCAGCAACTACGGCCTCGAGGGTCAGACCATCGTGAAGTTCATGGTCGAGGCCGACGGCACGATCACCAACGACACCCGCCAGCGCACACGCCAAGAGGCTCTCGACGCCTTCGCCGAGGAAGCGCTCCGTGTCATCAAGGCCATGCCAGCTTGGAATCCGGGCAAACGCTACGGCATACCCGTCAAGGTGGAATATGAGCTACCCATCAACTTCCGCCTGAAATACAACACCGACGATGTGTGGTCGGGCCATTCCTGAAGACCAGCCATGTCAATGATCCACCTCAAAGACATCAACAAGACCTACTTTGGCGCCCAGCCCCTGCATGTCCTCAAGGGCGTAAGCCTTGACATTGAGGCCGGCGAGCTGGTGTCGATCATGGGCTCGTCAGGCTCCGGCAAGTCGACCCTGCTCAACATTCTCGGCATCCTCGACAATTACGACAGCGGCGAATACCTGCTCGACGGCACGCCCATCAAGGACCTCAGCGAGACACGTGCCGCCGAATACCGCAACCACATGATCGGCTTCATCTTCCAGAGTTTCAACCTCATCAGCTTCAAGACCGCCGTTGAAAACGTGGAACTGCCCCTACTCTACCAAGGCGTGAGCCGCCGCAAGCGCCACCGCATGGCCATGGACTATCTCGACCGCCTGGGGCTTGCGCCTTGGGCCGACCACTATCCCAACGAGATGTCGGGCGGTCAAAAGCAACGCGTGGCCATAGCCCGCGCCCTCATCACCGACCCGAAAATCATCTTGGCCGACGAGCCCACGGGCGCGCTCGACTCCAAGACCAGCCTGGAGGTGATGGAACTGCTGAAGCAGCTCAACCGCGACGAGCACAAGACCATCGTCGTGGTGACCCACGAGAGCGGCGTGGCCAACGAGACGGACAAGATCATCCACATCAAAGACGGGCTCATCGGGAGTGTGGAGGACAACCACGAGCACAACTCCAGCATCTTCGGAGGCGGAACCATCATGAAGTAAGGAGGCACCATGCTCGACACCATCCAGGAAATCTACGCCACCATCCGCCGCAACAAGTTGCGCACAGCGCTCACGGGCTTTGCCGTGGCGTGGGGAATCTTCATGCTCATCGTGCTGCTGGGGGCCGGCAACGGCCTCATCCACGGCATGACCAATAACATGGGCGATTTTCTCGCCAACTCCATGGTGGTCTTTGGGGGACAGACGACCAAACCCTATAACGGCCTGAAGGAAGGCCGCGACATCACACTCAATGATGGCGACATCGGCACCACACGCCAGCGCTTCAGCGCCAACGTGGAGAGTGTCGGCGCAGAGATGCAACAGGCGGGCGTCACCATCGCCTTGGGCGAGAACTACGTCAGCTCGACCCTCTGCGGCGCCTACCCCAACGAGGCCGCCATCAACAAGACCCACCTGTTGGCCGGTCGCTTCATCAACGACATCGACATCACGGAGCAGCGCAAGGTGCTCGTCGTGGGCGACGACCAGGCCCGCGAACTTGCGGCAGGCGATGGCACATCCCTTGTGGGGCAGACCGTCAAGGTCGGCGACTTTGCCTTCCGGGTGGTGGGCATCTTCAAGAGCGACGACAGCGGCATGGGCACCGACGCCTACACATCCTTCACCACCCTGCGCACTATGTTTGGCCGGGGCGACAAGGCCGACCGCATCCTGTTCTCCTTCCACGGTCTCAACGACGAACAGGCCAACGACGACTTCGAAAAGCAATACAAGGCCGCCATCAACCGCAACCACGGCGCCGCCCCCGACGACGAAGAGGCCACCTGGCTGTGGAACCGTTTCACCCAAAACCTGCAGATGAACACAGGCATGTCAATCATCCGGCTCGCCCTTTGGATTGTGGGCATCTTCACCTTGCTGTCAGGCATCGTGGGCGTGAGCAACATCATGCTCATCTCCGTGAAAGAGCGCACACGCGAGTTTGGCATCCGCAAGGCCATCGGCGCCAAGCCAGCCGGCATCCTGCGCCTCATCATCACCGAGAGCGTCGTCATCACCACCTTTTTCGGCTACATCGGCATGCTGCTCGGCATCGCCGCCAACCAATACATGGACGCCACGCTGGGCCACCAGTCCACAGACCTCGGCTTCGCCAAGGTCACCACGTTTCTCAATCCGACCGTGGGTCTTGACGTGTGCGTTGAGGCCACGTTGCTCATGGTGCTGGCAGGCACACTGGCCGGCCTTCTCCCAGCCATCAGGGCGGCTCGCACACGGCCCATCGAGGCCCTGCGGGCAGAATGAGCCATCAGACAGCCACAGCATCGTCACAGACACAAAACCATTTCACCGTGAGATTTGACATAGACCGATACCGCGAAATCCTCGACACCATCACCCGCAACAAGGCCCGTTCCTTGCTGACCGGCTTTGGCGTGTTCTGGGGCATCTTCATGCTGGTGGCACTGGTGGGCGGCGGCCAAGGGCTGAAAGAGTTGTTGTCATCCAACTTTGAAGGGTTTGCCTCCAACAGCCTCATCCTCTTCCCCCAGTCGACCACCAAGCCCTACCATGGTTTCCGCAAGGGCCGCGAGTGGGGGCTAACCTACGGTGACATTGAGCGGTTGAAAGCCCAAGTGCCGCAACTCGACGTGGTCAGTCCGATGCTCTCCCGCTGGGGCGGCTTCGCCATCCACGACGACAAGAAAAGCAGTTGCTCCTTCAAGGGCGTGCTGCCCAACTACGCCGACGTGGAGGCGCCCAAGCTCTATTATGGGCGCTACATCAACGAGATGGACATCGCCGACGGGCGCCGCGTCTGCGTCATCGGCAAACGCGTCTACAAGAGCCTGTTTCCCGGCGGGGGCGATCCCTGTGGCCAGCGCATACAGGTCGACTCGGCCTACTACCAGGTGGTGGGTGTCGACTACTCCGACGGCAAGATGAGCGTCAACGGCAGCGCCGACCAAACGGTGGTGGTGCCCATCACGCTGATGCAACAAGCCTACAACCGCGGCGACAGCATCGACCTGCTCTGCATGACGCTCCGTCCGGGCAACCGGGCCGCAACAACGCAGAACCGCATACGCAACGTCGTGGCGCAAGCGCACGATGTGGACCCGACAGACGAGAAGGCCCTCTTCATCATCAACACGGAGGTGATGTTCTCCATGGTCGACAGTCTCTTCCACGGGGTCAACATACTCATCTGGCTGGTGGGAATCGGCACGTTGCTGGCCGGCGCCATCGGCGTGAGCAACATCATGATGGTAACCGTGCGCGAGCGGACCACAGAGATCGGCATACGCCGCGCCATCGGCGCGACACCTCGCATGATCCTCACACAAATCATATCAGAGAGCATCGCCCTGACGCTCGCGGCAGGCATGGCCGGGATACTCTTCGCCGTGGCCATCCTGCAACTGCTCGAACTGGCCAACACCAGCGACGGCATCACCGCCGCCCATTTCCAAGTGGACTTCTGGACAGCCGTCGGGGCCCTCGCGCTGCTCACCGCGCTGGGCGTGCTCGCAGGCCTGGCCCCAGCGCTCAGGGCCATGAGCGTCAAGCCCGTCGACGCCATGCGAGACGAGTGAGCCTCTTCTCATCAGAACAAACAACACACTTATAACAAAACAGCCCACCCCCTATCTCAGAGCGTATTGGGCTGTGACCAAGCATTATGAAGAAGTATTTCAAGATTGTCCTTGCCGTCCTCATTCTCCTGGTGTTCGTCGGCACATTTGTTTTCCTCTGGTTCAAGAGCCAGCCCCAGCCTGTGGAGTATGACGAGTTCACAGTCAAGGTCAGCGACATCCGCAAGACCACCATCATCACGGGCCGCATCGAGCCTCGCAACGAGGTCAACGTGAAGCCACAGATTTCGGGCATCATCACCGACATCTACAAGGAGGCCGGCGATAAGGTCGTGGCCGGGGAGGTCATCGCCCGCGTAAAAGTCATTCCCGACGAGAGCCAGCTCAGCGCAGCGCAAGCGCGCCTTCGCCTGGCTGGCATCAACGCGCGTCAGGCACGCGTGGACCACGAGCGCGAGAAAGCCCTCTACGACAAGGGACTGGTCAGCGGTGACGAGTATGACCAGAAACGCAAGGAATGGCAACAAGCCAACGAGGAAGTGCGCGCGGCGCAAGACAACCTTGAGGTGGTGCGCGACGGCGTGTCACGAGAGAACGCCAGCAACTCGTCGACACTCATCCGCTCCACCATCAGCGGCCTCATACTCGACGTGCCGGTGAAGGTGGGCAACACGGTCATCCTGTCCAATACCTTCAACGACGGAACGACCATCGCCACCGTGGCCAACATGGGCGACCTCATTTTCCGCGGCAACGTCGACGAGACCGAGGTGGGACGGCTGGTCACGGGCATGCCCATGAGTATCACCATCGGCGCCATGCAAGACGAGCACCTACAAGCCTCATTGGAATACATCTCGCCCAAGGCCACGCAAAACAACGGCGCCAACCAATTTGAAATCAAGGCCGCCGTGCACGTGGGTGGCGCCAACAAGATACGGTCGGGCTACAGCGCCAACGCAGAGATTGTGCTGGCCGAGGCCCACCAGGCACTGACCGTGCCCGAGAGCGCCATCACCTTCGAGGGGACCAACACTTATGTCTATGTCGTCAAGGAAGCCAACGGGCAGAAGACCTACGAGAAGCGCCGTGTCACGACAGGCTTGAGCGATGGCATCAACATCCAGGTGAAGAGCGGTCTCAAGAAGGGCGAGCGCGTGAGAGGTCCGCAGAAGGTAAAGGACGACAGCGCCAACAACTCATAAGCGACGCAACCATGACTAAAGCGCTTTTCTTCGACATCGACGGCACACTCGTCAGCTTCAAGACCCACCGCATCCCCGACAGCGCCGTGGAAGCCCTGCGCCAGGCCAAAGACCACGGAGCGCGCGTCTACATCTCCACGGGACGCCCCGCGGGGTTCATCAACAACCTCGGGCAAATCACCGACCTCATCGATGGCTACATCACCACCACCGGCGCCCTCTGTCTCGTGGGGCAGGAGCAATTTGGCCTCCACCGCATCGACCCCAACGACGCCAAGACCATCATTGACGCCTGTCGCGAGATGGGCAAGTCGTGCGTGGTAGTAGGCCAGGAGCACATTTCCATCCTCAACGACTCGGATGAGTTGACCCGCCAATTTCGCGAGGGGTTGGATCTCGATTACGACTTTGCCCCGTTATCCACGACACTGCGCGAGCCATTGCTCCAATTGAGTCCCTTCTTCACCACAGCCGAGGAGCGAATGGTGACGGCGCAGTTGTCAGCCTGTTCCAGTTCACGCTGGCACCCAGCCTTCACCGACATCACCCACCGCGACGCAGACAAGGGCAAGGCGCTCCTGGCCATGTGCCAGCACGAGGGCTTCTCACCCACAGACACCATGGCGTTCGGCGACGGCGGCAACGACATTCCCATCATCCGCCAAGCGGCCATCGGCGTGGCCATGGGCAACGCCAATGACGAAGTGAAAGCAGTGGCCGACTATGTCACCGCATCCGTTGATGACGAAGGGGTGGCCCAAGCCCTGCGCCACTTTCACATCATCTGAACAACAGAAAGAAAATTTTTCTTCATTTCTTGGCCATCAACCTGTACCCTTTTCAAATATAAAGCGTACCTTTGCGCTGAAATTACGCCTCGAATGACGATTCGGCCCACCTGAGGGAGAAGACGAGCGTCAGGGTCGGCCTAATGGAAACCATTATAAAGAAAAGGAAAAAGGACTATGACATTCACAAACCAAAAAGTGTGGAAAGAGTTTCGCGACTATGTGATGATCGGCATTGGCATGATTTCTTACAGCATCGGATGGAACATCTTCCTGCTTCCCAACAACATCACCACAGGTGGCGTGCCTGGTGTGGCCTCTGTCGTCTTTTGGGGCACAGGCGTCCCCGTGCAATGGACCTACTTCATCATCAACGCGGCACTCTTGGTAGCCGCCTTGAAGATACTGGGCTTCAAGTTCTGCGTCAAGACCATCTATGCCGTCTTGGTGCTGACGGCCATCACCTCCTTTTTCCAAAAGTTTCCCAGCCAGTCCACCCTGCTGCACGACCAACCATTCATGGCCGCCATCATCGGCGCCATCTTCACGGGATCGGGCATAGGCATCGGCTTCTCGTCCAACGGCTCCACAGGCGGCACCGACATCATCGCAGCCATCGTCAATAAGTATCGAGACATCTCCCTGGGACGCGTCATCATGATATGCGACATCATCATCATCACCTCCTCCTATCTCGTGTTCCACGACTGGGAGAAAGTCATCTATGGCTACGTGGTGCTGCTGGTGTCGAGCTTTTGCGTCGACCAGGTGGTGGGCTCCATGCGTCGCAGCGTGCAGTTCTTCATCATTTCCGACAAGTATCAGGAGATAGCCAGTCGCATCGCCGTCTATCCCCACCGAGGAGCCACCGTCATCCAGGCACGTGGTTTCTACACGGGCCACGAGGTAAAGATGCTCTTCATCATGGCCAAGCGCCGCGAGAGCAAAATCATCTTCAGCATCATCAATGAGATTGACCCACACGCCTTCGTCACCCAGACCAATGTCATCGGCGTATACGGCGAGGGCTTCGACAAGTTTAAGGTGCACGGCACCCATCCCAAGTCACAGAGGCTCTCCCCCGAGGAACAGGCCGCGCTCAACTTGTAAACAGGCCGTCCCCAATTTATTAAAGGTGAAAGCCACATTCAACTTGCAAAGGCGGAAGACACATCACGCCAACGACATTCCACCAGGGAAGTCACAATGGCTTCCCCAACAAGGCATGAGCGGAAAGAAATGACAGGCAAATCAAAAAAGATGTGGCACACGTGCACATATTCACGAAAAAACAATTAATTTTGCATCTGTATAACAAGCACCTATTAATTTATACAGATCATGATACTATTCTTCAAGACTCCCAAGGAGAACATCATCGCCACTGAGATGGATCACCAGCCCAGTGAGCAGGAGACACAAGCCCTCTGCTGGCTTTATGGCGACGCCACGCTTGTGGACGCCGAGACCCTCACAGGCTTCTTCGTCGGCCCACGCCGCGAAATGATCACCCCATGGAGCACCAATGCCGTTGAGATCACGCAAAACATGAGTCTCACCGGCATTTCGCGTATTGAGGAGTTCTTCCCCGTGGAGAGCGAGAATGCCAGTCACGACCGCATGCTGCAGCGCATGTACAACGGATTGGACCAGCAAATCTTCACCGTCAACCACCAGCCCGAGCCCATCAAGCACGTGGACAGTATCGAGCAATACAACGAGGAGGAAGGCCTGGCATTGAGTCCTGAAGAGATCGAATACCTGCATAAAATTGAGAAGGAGAACGGACGTCCGCTCACCGACTCGGAAATATTTGGCTTCGCCCAGATCAACTCCGAGCACTGCCGCCACAAGATTTTTGGCGGTTCCTTCATCATCGACGGCGAGGAGCGGCCGTCATCGCTCTTTGCGCTCATCAAGAAAACAACCAAGGAGCACCCGGGCAAGATACTCTCGGCCTACAAGGACAACGTCGCGTTCGCGCAAGGTCCCACCATCGAGCAGTTCGCCCCTGAGGACCAGACCACATCCGACTTCTTCCACGTGAAGCCCATCGAGAGCGTCATCTCGCTGAAGGCGGAGACCCACAACTTCCCCACCACCGTGGAGCCATTCAACGGCGCTGCCACTGGCTCTGGCGGTGAAATCCGCGATCGTCTGGGCGGCGGACGCGCAAGCCTCCCGCTGGCTGGCACGGCTGTGTATATGACCAGCTACCCCCGCACCGAGGCCGACCGCGCCTGGGAACGATGCACCATGCCTCCACGTCCTTGGCTCTACCAGACGCCTGAGGAAATTCTTATCAAGGCTTCAAACGGTGCCAGCGACTTCGGCAACAAGTTCGGCCAGCCATTAATCACAGGCTCT
>DAIOEQ010000013.1:5022-8965 GCA_036746215.1 Prevotella sp. | reverse complement strand
CCTATCCCCGCCTGTCTGCTGACAAGGCAGAGGGCAAGGATGAGCCACGAGCCTGGGAGGCACGAATTGCCCCGCGCAAATGGCTCTACCAGACCCCGCAGGAAATCTTGACCAAAGCGTCCAACGGCGCGTCAGATTTCGGCAACAAGTTCGGACAACCCCTCATCACGGGTTCGGTGCTTACCTTCGAGTATCAGACGTCGGCTGCCGACACGGCCAAGTTGGCCGATGGCTCCGACGCCGAGCAAAACGTGGGCAACGCCACCTCGGCCACGGGCGATGCCGTCTACGCCTACGACAAGGTCATCATGCTGGCCGGTGGCGTGGGCTACGGCAAGAAACGCGACTGCCTGAAGAAGGAACCTAAGGCTGGCGAGGATATCGTCGTCGTAGGTGGAGACAACTACCGCATCGGCCTGGGCGGAGGCTCCGTGTCGTCGGTCGACACGGGCCGCTATGGCACCGCCGTGGAGCTCAATGCCGTGCAACGCGCCAACCCGGAGATGCAGAAACGCGCCTACAACCTCGTGCGCGCCTTGGTCGAAGACGACACCAATCCCGTTACGTCCATCCATGACCACGGCTCTGCCGGACACCTCAACTGCCTCTCCGAGCTGGCTGAGGAGTGTGGCGGCGAGATTGACATGACCAAGCTGCCCATCGGCGACAAGACGCTCTCGGCCAAGGAAATCATAGCCAACGAGAGCCAGGAGCGCATGGGACTGCTCATTGACGACGACCAGCTCGACAAGGTGGAGAAGATTGCCGCCCGCGAACGCGCCCCGTTCTACGTGGTGGGGCACACCACTGGCGACGCCCATTTCTCATTCGTACAAGGTGATGGCGTGAAGCCCTTCGACCTCGACGTGGCGCAAATGTTCGGTCACTCTCCCAAGACCGTGATGCGCGATGTCACGGTGACACACCACTATGAGGACGCCACTTACTCCATTGACAAGATAGACGAATACCTCAACAACGTGCTTCAGCTTGAGGCAGTGGCTTGCAAAGACTGGCTCACCAACAAGGTTGACCGCTCAGTGACGGGCAAGGTGGCCCGTCAGCAGACACAGGGCCAGGTGCAGTTGCCCCTTAGTGACTGTGGTGTGGTGGCGCTCGACTACCGCGGAAAGGCTGGCATCGCCACAGCCTTGGGCCATGCGCCACAGGCTGGCATGGCCGACCCCGCGGCGGGAAGCGTGCTCAGCGTGGCTGAGAGCTTGACCAACATCGTGTGGGCGCCTGTCGCCACAGACCGCGAGCATCCGTCGCCCGTGCAGAACCTTAACCTCTCGGCCAACTGGATGTGGCCCTGCCGCTCACAGCAGGGAGAGGACGCGCGTCTCTACGACGCCGTGCAGGCCCTGTCAAACTTCTGCTGCAGCTTGGGCTTGAACGTGCCCACGGGCAAGGACTCGTTGTCACTCTCACAGCAGTATCCCGACGGATCCAAGGTCATCGCGCCGGGAACGGTCATCGTCACCGCTGGAGCTGAGGTGAGCGATGTGCGCCAGACCGTGTCGCCCGTTATGGTCAACGACAAGAATTCCTCCTTATACTATATTGACTTCTCGTTCGACGCCCAGCGCCTCGGAGGCTCTGCTTTCGCCCAGACCTTGGGCAAGATCGGTTCTGATGTGCCCACGGTGAAGAATCCCGAGTACTTTGCCGATTGCTTCAACGCCGTGCAGCACCTCATCAAGAAGGGTTGGATCATGGCTGGCCACGACGTATCGGCAGGCGGTCTCATCACCACCCTGCTTGAGATGACGTTCGCCAACAAGGAGGGAGGCATGCATGTCAACCTCCACGACGTGGAACCCGAGTCGGACGACGTGGTGAAAATTCTCTTCGCAGAGAACCCAGGTGTGGTCATCCAGGTGAGCGACACCCACAAGCGCGAGCTGAAGGAATACTTGGAAGACGAAGGCATCGGCTATGCCAAGATTGCCTACCCCACCCCATCGGAGCGCAAAGTGGTCATGGTGAAGGACGAATGGAAGCATGAGTTCGACATTGACTCGTTGCGCGACGTTTGGTATCGCACCTCCGCCCTGCTCGATGAGCACCAAAGCATGAATGGTATGGCGGCAGAGCGTTACAAGAACTACAAGAAGCAACCGCTGGAAATCAAGTTCCACGACACGTTCCACGGCTCGTTTGCTTCGCTTGGCATCAACCCCGACCGTTGGAAAGCATCCAAGAAGAACAGCGCAAAAATATCAAACGCTCCTGTGGCAGCCATCATCCGCGAGAAAGGAACCAACGGTGACCGTGAGATGGCTTACTCATTGTGGCTTGCGGGCTTTGAGGTGAAAGACGTGATGATGACCGACCTTATCAGCGGCCGCGAGACGCTCGACGAGGTCAACATGATAGTCTTCTGCGGCGGATTCTCCAACAGCGACGTGCTCGGTTCGGCCAAGGGATGGGCTGGCGCCTTCCTCTACAACCCGAAAGCCAAGGAGGCCCTCGATCGTTTCTACGCCCGCGAGGACACCCTGTCACTCGGCATCTGCAATGGTTGCCAGTTGATGGTGGAGCTCAACCTCATCAACCCGGAGCACAAGCATCGCGCCCATTTGCTGCACAACGTGTCACAGAAGTTCGAGAGCGCCTTCCTCGGACTGGCCATTCCACAGAACAACAGCGTCATGCTGGGCTCGCTGAGCGGCGACAAGCTTGGTATTTGGGTGGCACACGGAGAGGGTCGTTTCCAACTTCCCGAGCCTGAGGACCAATACAACATCGTGGCCAAATACAACTATGCCGAATATCCCGGCAACCCCAATGGCTCCGATTACAATGTAGCCGGTATCTGCTCGGCAGACGGTCGCCACCTCGCCATGATGCCACACCCGGAGCGCGCCATCTTCCCTTGGCAGAACGCTTGGTATCCAGCCAGCCACACGCACGACGATGTCACGCCCTGGATGGAGGCCTTCGTCAACGCGAGAAAGTGGATTGAAAAGAAAAACAAATAAACAAGGCAACATACCCTCAACCCAAATCCCCTCTCCATCCGAGAGGGGATTTGGGCATTTTCCGTGACCACCCTCACATCTCACGACAGGATGACTCACACACACAGTCAACAACCCATGGACCCAAGCACACCAGAAACACCATACGGCACAGCCCAACAGGCTCTCGCCAAGGACGTGAAGTCCGCCAATGGGATGAAGCTCTTCACCACATTTTTCAAGATCGGAGCCTTCACCTTAGGCGGAGGCTACGCCATGATACCCATCATCCAGGCTGAGGTGGTGGAGAAGAACAAGTGGATTAAGCAGGAAGACTTCATCGACCTCATCGCCATCGCCCAAAGTTGTCCAGGCGTCTTCGCGGCCAACATCGCCACCTTTATCGGTTACAAAGTCAACAAGAAGAAGGGTGCTGCCTGCACCACCATCGGCGCTTGCCTGCCTTCCTTCCTCATCATCTTGGCCATCGCCATGGTATTTCGCCAGTTCATGGACGTGAAATGGATTGCGGCCATGTTCAACGGCATACGCCCCGCTGTGGTGGCACTCATCGCCGTTCCCACGTTCAACCTGGCCAAGAGCGCCAAAGTCAACCTCAGCAACGGTTGGATCCCCGTACTTTCCGCCCTACTGATATGGGCGCTCGGCGTCAACCCGATATGGATTATCGTCGCTGCGGGCATCGGCGGTTTTCTCTACGGCAAATACATGAAATAAGAAACCATGATATATCTGCAACTCTTCTGGACCTTCTTCAAGATTGGCCTGTTCGGCTTTGGCGGCGGCTACGGCATGCTCTCACTCATACAGATGGAGACCGTGCGCAACCACGCTTGGCTCACATCGGCCGAATTCACCAACATCGTGGCCATCTCGCAGATGACCCCTGGCCCCATCGGCATCAACTCGGCCACCTATTGCGGCTATACCGCCCTCCACAATGCCGGACATGGCGGGCT